>JBGQJH010000108.1:0-7515 GCA_041498935.1 Pyrinomonadaceae bacterium
ACGTCGGTGATACCGATTTCGAATGAATCGAGGTTCTGATAGGTAGCTTCCACTCGCGACAGCGCGTCATCCATCAAGTGGCGAGCTTCGCGACCCTCAACGGTTCGTCCGCTTGAGTCACGCGTGTATGCGAAGCACTTGCGTGTGACAAACAGCTCGCCAAGCGCCTCCTCGCTGTCCCACTGCGAGTCCATCACCATAAAATTCACATTAGTGCCGTAATTGCCCGGAGCATTTGAAAACACTCGAGTCACAGCGTCGTCAAACCCCGAAGCCCTCTCCTTCATCCCTTCAGAGATATTGCGCCGGACGTAATTCAATTCAAGAGGTTCGTCAAGTGTCGCAACTCGTCGGACCGCTTTATCAAGCAGGGTCATAGTTGGTGCAAACAGGTCGCGGAAGATGCCAGAAACCGTCATCACCACGTCAATGCGCGGGCGCTGCAATTCTTCCAGTGGAATTACTTCGACTTCAGTGGCGCGATTGAGCGCATCCCGAACAGGACGCACGCCGAGCAACCAGAGCGCCTGAGCGACGCCCTCGCCCTGCGTCTTTATGTTGTCCAGACCCCAGAGAACCAATGCCATGGCGCGCGGATAGCGACCGTGCTCGTCCATATAACGACGAAGCAAAGCGTCGGCAGTCACCTTCGCGCGGGAGAACGCCACTAGCGAAGGGACTGAATAAGGATTGACTGCATGTGTATTTCGGCCCGTAGGAAGCACCAGCGGATTCTGAACGATGTCCGCACCCGGCCCCGGCGTGATGTATTCGCCGCGCAACGCGCGCATCAGTGACTCAAGCTCGTTATTTGAATCCAGTTGTTCAGCAATGCGTGCCAGCATGGAAAAAGTCGGAAATGATTTCTCGCTATCGACGCCCGCTTTCAAGTTCAGCCAGCCAGTGGCTGCCTCCGCACCGCTTTCGCAGAACTCCTGTACTGCCTCGGAGACAATTCCATCGACCAGTTCTCTCGTCTCGCTTGTTGCTGTTTCCTGGAGCAGCTCGTCATAGTAATCAATGCCCAAAGCATCCGCGACCAAACTCGGTAGCGCGCGCGCACCGTGCTCTGGCCTGTCAAACGCCACAACCATACGCAGCAGATCTGCTTTTTCCTGTAGCTCCGCGGCGCGGCCAAATATATGCAGGCCGGTGGGAATCAGCCGCTGCTCGATTTCTATCAGTTCTTCGCAGAGCCGCATGACGCGAGCGTCGCGCTCAATGGAATTCACCTTGTATCTTATGGGCAAGAGCGGTACTCCATTCTGATGTTTAGACAAGTTATATATACGGGAAGTGTTTTAGCTGAAAAAGTGAAGGCGGGCAACAGTCGCGGCCAACTCGAGTCTGTGGTGCAATTATTCATGCACGAATGCAACCCTTTTAACTGAAAAGCGGGATGGGGGCAAGCTGGCATTCCTGTTGGTAGTTAGAACCCTTCCGTTCTTTCACTCGCAGTCAGTCCTGGTCTCTCCATTCGTATTTTTTTATTGACACCGATGCCCGTTTGTAATAGATTTCGCGCACCTCATTATTTCCCGACATTGCTCCCGACATTTTATTCTTGCCCAGACACTTTGAGCTTGCTTAGTGGTGCGAAGAGATGGCCAATATCTCTAGTGGCATCTCCTTGATATCTCACAATCTTGTCTGGTCGTGATGAAACAGGCGCCACCTACCTCGTTTCGGCCAGCCCTTGCGAACACCTGGGTTTCCAGCGGGTTTCCAGCGGTCAAGCGGAACAGACGCAGTTTGCCGATGGGCAAATCGCCGTTGCTGTCCCACACAAAGTCCTTGAAAAAACTCTGGGAGGGAGACTGAAATGTTGAAACTGATGAAGGTTTTAGCCGTCGTTCTCTTTGCGACAGCACTCGCGTTGCCAATGTGGATGCCGAGCTCCGTCGAAGGTCAGGGGGGAACTGAGGCTCTCACGACTGACATGGATGCCAAGACCGATGACCTATTCAACGGTTTTGGCGCACTGGGCACTCCCATAAATGAATGCGTGGCAGACCCGGTAGCGCCTACCGCGCGAGGAAATGGCAGATTCGAAGACAATAAGTTCATTTTCAGCGAGCGGGAAACCGTAGCGGATGGACTTGGACCGACCTATAACGATGTTGGCTGCGTCGAATGTCACCAATCCGTTGACGTTGGCGCATTCAGCCAGACGATGGAGTTCCGAGCTGGCCACATTATCAATGGGGCCTTCGTTGATGCGCCGGGAGGCCAACTGATTCACGCTCGAGGAACTGATTCCGACATCGTCGAGCACATCTCCACCGCCGAAACTGTTAAGGCTTTCCGCGTTACCACCAGCACGCTTGGTGACGGCTTCGTGGAATGTATCTCAAACACAGACCTTCAGAATAACGTGGCCGCAGAGCCCTCCGCTCAGCGCGGCACTCTGACCGCCGTGCCGGTGGTCGAAGCCAACAACGCGTTGCGCATAGGCCGGTTTGGCTGGAAGGCCCAACAGGCGAGTCTGTTGTCGTTTGCCGGCGATGCCTACCTTAACGAAATGGGCATAACCAACAAGTTTGATGGATCCGGCGGCCGGAGTTCTTCAGACCCAAATGCCGGAAAAAATGAGAACCCGGCTAGTACCGCGGACGGTGTTATTAACGTGACCTTCCCGTCTGCATTCGATCCCGTTGCCGATCCCGAGGATGATGGAGGGGACGTGCTTGCCTTCGCAGACTTCATGGCTGCCACGCGCGCTCCTGGTCGGCAAAATCCAATCCCCGCAGCCGCAACCCGCGGCGATGCTTTGTTCACCTCAACCGGTTGCGCGGTCTGTCATACGCGCACCCTCACCACCGCTGCTCCCGGGACACTCATCAACGGCGGCGCGTTCGCAGTGCCAGTGGCCCTGGGTAGCAAAATAATCCACCCGTTCAGCGACTTTGCGCTGCACAACATCGGCACCGGCGATGGCATAGTTCAGAATGCAGGCCAGTCATCGGCAAACCAAATGCGCACCGCGCCTCTTTGGGGCATTCGCGCTCGCAACCGCCTTATGCATGAAGGCTTGAACATCACCATATTTGATTCAATCCAAATGCACGCCGGTCAGGCCACATCCGCGCGGAACAATTTCAACTTTCTGACCGCCGCGCAGCGTTCGGACCTGATAGCCTTCGTCTTATCACTGTAGCTTCGCAACGGTGAATACGATTCAGCTACTAACTATGAAGCTCGCCGGATTCGGTTTCCCGGCGAGCTTCCCTTCCTGAACATCGGTGGCCAGTGGTTTGTGGGAGGCCTCTAAGTAACACACCACTGACGCCTGACGCCTACCGGGAGACTAGCGATGAGACGAGCCAAAGTTAACCAACTTCCACCGGCGAAACGAAAGATGGTGGTCTCGCACAGTTTCAGAATTGGTTTTGTCTTGCTCATATCCGCGTTTTCCTTCTTGTCCGGCTGTTCTAACGCCGAGAAACCAAAGGCAGAAGCGCCTGCTCCTCCAGTAGTCGCCCGGGCGGACCAGCCGCAGCAAATGTCAAACCTGCCGCCACCTGAACTCAATTCGGTTCAGGAAGCTGTCAAGCGCATCTTTAAGGACAGTGCTCTGATAGACACCAGCCGCAAACCGACTTTCATCGCCGGAGACTTCAACGGCGACCTCTCGCAGGACATCGCTGTAGTGCTGAAGCCTTCCTCCGGGAAACTCTCCGAGATGAACGAGGAGTTGCCAAACTGGATTCTAAGGGATCTTTTCGCGCCCAGTGAACCGCGAGTTTCGCAGCTACGCGTCGCAGAAGACGAGGTGCTGCTGGCGGTAATTCACGGATACGGCCCCAACGGTTGGCGCGACCCGCAGGCCACTCAAACATTTTTGCTCAAAAACGCGGTCGGCTCAGGCATGCAGGCGCATCAGGCAACGGATGTGGCGGCGGCAAATCAGGGCAAGAAGCTGCCGCGCTTGCATGGAGACGTGATAGGCGAGGTGCTCAAGGCCACGCCGGGATACCTCTACTACGCCGGCGCCACTTACGCCTGGTATGACCCGAAGAATTTCAAGGGCGAGCCTGAACGTGGCATGGTTCACGTTCCGCCCAACGAAAGAGTGAAGAAGTAGATCGCGTCAGACACAAACGAGTCGGTGTCGCATAGCTAATCTTAAGTTAAACCGATCCGGAGGCAATCAAAATGAGCTTCAAGAAGTGCGGGACATGGGCGTGCATGTTTTTCCTGGCGGGTTTGTCGATGGCTGATGGCGCAACAGACAGCGTTGCGGCCCTTGTTCCAGTTGAGGTCGCTCCGTCAAGCACTTCGCAGATTGAATTCATAACGGCCGAGGAGCTGAAAGCGAAGATCGCGAGAAGCCAGCCCGTAACAATAATAGATGTTCGCTCGGTCACCGGTATGGGAAACGACGAACGCAAGATCAAAGGTTCCATCCATGTGAAATTGAGAAGACTTAAGTACCGGCTCGGCCTTCCGCCTCTGAGGGATGTCCCTCGCGATAGGGAGGTCGTTACTTACTGCGCGTGCCCGAGTGACGAGGCAGGCATCCGCGCGGCGCAGGTGCTCCTGGACGCTGGATTCAAGCGCGTGCGCGTTTTGAAAGGTGGCTGGGTGGTCTGGCAGAAGGCGAATGGCCAAATCGAGCCTACGCCCAGAGGAATATGAAGTTTGCCCGCCAGTAACCGTGAAATGTTGCGCGAAGTGACGACGTGAAATCGTTAGGTCCTACGGCAGTATCCTCCGGCGGTTAATGCTTTTCCCACGAAACTTCAATACAATGACCCCGCAGTACAGCGAGTCAAGCAGGAGGGCAAACGGCCATCTTAGAAGTTGCCAATCTGGAATGCGTGCGTGGAGACCGCAGGCTTTTCAGCAAAGTAAGTTTTGCCCTGGCGCCGGGATCGTTCCTCCAGCTTACCGGTCCGAATGGAAGCGGGAAGACAAGTTTGCTCCGCATTATCTGCGGATTGATGGCGCCTGAGAGTGGGGAGATCAGGTGGCAGGGTGCGGAAATTCGCGCGCTTGCTGAGGAATATTCGCAGAGCATTACTTACATTGGGCATCGCAACGGCGTTAAGGAAGAGTTGAGTTCGCTGGAAAACCTCCGCATCTCGAGTGGGATGACAGGGAGTGACGTATCCAGCGAAGAGGCTCAAAAAGCGCTGGCGAGAATGGGTCTTGCGGGTCGTGAAAACTTACCGGCGCGGTTCTTGTCTGAAGGGCAGAGACGCAGATCGGCGCTGGCGCGGCTTATTACTTGCAACACGAAACTCTGGTTGCTTGATGAAGTGCTTGCGTCTCTCGATCAGGCCGCCGTCAGGCTAATCGAATCGGTAGTTGGTGAACACTTGAACAAGGGTGGGATGGCAATTGTCGCTACGCACCAGGAACTCCACATCTCCGCAGGTTCGTTTCAGCGGCTCGAACTTGCATCGTGAGCGCTCCCTCAACTCTCTCAATGTTTCGTTGGATCGTCGCGCGCGATCTTACACTGGCGTGGAGGCGGCGCGCGGATGTTTTGTCAACGCTCTTCTTCTTTGTGATCGTGGTGAGTCTTTTCCCGCTGGGGATTGGGCCCGAGACACAGTTGCTGCGATCAATAGCGCCGGGAGTTGTTTGGGTAGCAGCCTTGCTTGCCTCGATGCTTTCGCTCGGCCGAGTTTTCGCAAACGATTACCAGGATGGCACGCTGGAACAGATGTTGTTGACTCCCCAGCCGCTTTACCTGGTGGTGATGGGCAAGGTCCTGGCGCAGTGGCTGGTATCTGAAGTTCCACTGGTACTGATTGCGCCGCTGATTGGCGTGCAGTTTGATTTAGCTCCGGATGCGCTTTTGACACTTTTTATTTCGCTGCTACTGGGGACGCCGATTTTGAGTTTGATTGGATCGATAGGAGCAGCACTGACACTGGGATTGCGCGGCAGCGGCGTTTTAATCTCGCTCTTGATCTTGCCGCTGTACATTCCGGTTTTGATCTTTGGAGCCGGAGCGGTCGACGCCAGCATTACCGGCATGAGCGCACAGGCAAATCTCTACTTGCTGGCCGCGTTTCTGGTGGTGTCGTTAGTTTTTGCGCCATGGGCAACCTCGGCCGCTTTGCGGATATCTTTGGAGTGAAACGGTCTTTGGTCCTTGGTTTTTGGTCTTGGTCCTAAGACCAACTAGAGGCTTCTTGCGAGTACTCGAAAAATGAACTGGTACAAATACGCATCCCCTTCGGCCTTCTATCCCCTGGCCGGAAAAATGATTCCCTGGTTTGCAATCCCAGCGGCAATTCTTTTCGCGGTCGGCTTGTATATCGGTTTCTTCGTTGCGCCTACGGATTTCCAGCAAGGCGACGCTTATCGCATAATGTTTATTCATGTGCCGGCGGCCTGGATGGGAATGTTTCTATATGTTTTGATGGCCTTCTACGCCGGGCTGGGCTGGGCGTTCAACGCCAGGCTTTCGTCGATGATGGCGTCGGCGTTGGCGGTCACTGGCGCGTTGTTTACCTTTATTTCTTTGGTTACGGGCGCGTTCTGGGGCAAGCCCACCTGGGGCACCTGGTGGGTTTGGGATGCGCGCATGACCTCCACGCTGATCTTGCTCTTCCTCTACGTTGGCTTCATTTCACTGCAGTCTGCGATTGACGATCCACGCCGCGCGGACCGGGCCGGAGCAGTGCTCGCGCTGGTGGGGGTAATCAATGTGCCGATCATTTATTTTTCCGTGCAGTGGTGGAACACACTGCACCAGGGTGCGACAATACGAATCCTGGCAAAACCAACAATTGCGCCGTCTATGGTCGCTGCGATGCTAGTCCTGCTTGCCGCGTGTTGGCTCTATTCCATTGCGATCGTTTTGGTTCGCCTGCGTTGCATTATTCTGGAAAGAGAACAAAATGCTGCTTGGGTAGCTGAAGGAGCGGCCTAATTATGAACTGGTCAGAATTCTTTTCGATGGGTGGTTACGGGTTCTATGTTTGGGGCTCCTATCTTACCGCGCTCATAGTAATAGGTGGAGAAGTTGTGCTACTTATGAGGCGCAAGAAGGCGTGCAAACGAGTCAATCGCGATTGAGAATAAACTGAAAGAGTATTATTTATGAAACGTCGTCATAAAAGAGTTGGGTTTATTGTTGCCGGACTGGCGGGGCTGGGAATCGCTGCTGCGCTCGTGCTCAGCGCCTTTCAAAAAAATCTCGTCTTCTTCTTCAGCCCTTCGCAGGTTGTTGCCAAAGAGGCGCCGATCAATAAAACGTTCCGCGTAGGCGGGCTCGTGCAAAACGGAACTCTCAAGCGCGACAACGATGGACTGACTGTGCGGTTTACCGTGACCGACACCGCCCAAAGTATTCCGGTAGTCTACAAAGGGATTCTTCCTGACCTTTTTAAAGAAGGCAAAGGCTGCGTGGCGCAAGGCCATGTCGGATCCGACGGTGTATTTTATGCCGATCAGGTACTGGCGAAACACGATGAGAACTACATGCCGCCGCAAGCAGGTCAGGCGATCGACAGCGCCAAGCACGAACGAGAAGCTGCAAAGACAGTGGTTTACTAG
>JBGQJH010000109.1:0-7497 GCA_041498935.1 Pyrinomonadaceae bacterium
CCCCGGGTCGAACTATGAACTCTGAACTACCTGGTCGGCGCCTCCGCCCAACCCGGAACACGAATGCAAGCAACCTCATGCCCCGGCAAAACTTCGCGCAACTCTGGATCAATCCGCGCGCACTCGTCAATAGCTATCGGACAACGTGTGCGAAAGCGGCAGCCAGACGGCGGATTGATAGGCGTGGGCACATCGCCTTGCAAAACGATGCGCTCGCGTTTCTGTTTGGGATCCGGTACGGGGATGGCCGACAGCAGCGCCTTCGTGTAGGGATGCAACGGGAGTGCGTAAAGCTCGGCCGCGGTTGCGACTTCTACAATTCGCCCCAGATACATCACCGCGACGCGTGTCGAGATGTGCTCGACAACGGCCAGCCCGTGGGAAATGAAGAGATACGCCAGGCCAAACTCCTTCTGTAGATCCTGAAGCAGATTGACTACCTGCGCCTGCACGGAAACGTCCAGCGCCGAGACCGGCTCGTCAGCGACGATGAGCTTGGGATTGAGCGCGAGCGTGCGCGCGACGCCAATGCGCTGGCGCTGGCCACCTGAAAATTCATGGCTGTAACGATTGCGGTAATCCGGATCAAGTCCAACTTTTTTCAGCAACTCCGCGACCCGATCGCGCCTTTCTTTTTTCGTCCCCACCTTATGAATGACCAGCGGCTCACCAACGATGTCGCCAACTTTCATGCGGGGATTGAGCGAGGCATAAGGATCCTGAAATACAATCTGCATCTCGCGACGAAGTTCCCGCATTTCAGTTTTGCCTAACGACAACACGTCGCGGCCTTCAAACCTGACTTCGCCTGCCGTAGGCTCGATCAGCCGCAACAGACAACGTCCCACAGTTGACTTGCCGCAACCGGATTCGCCGACCAGACCCAGCGTCTCGCCACGAAAGATTTCAAACGAGACGCCGTCCACGGCCCGCACCACGTCGTCGCTGTTTTCCACGGCGAAATGCTTGACGAGCCCGCGCACGCTGACGAGTTCGCTTGTCGGTCGTAGGGGCAGGGCTTGTCCCTGCCCGTTCTGAGCTGTTTGTGACATGCAAATGGAGCGGGCGGGTACCAGACCCGCCCCTACAATTTCATAAAGTTGGCGGCTTGATTTCCGCCTGGTGATCAACCGCAAGCGCAGCCGACAGATCAAAAAGCACGCAGCGCACTTTCACGTCACCTGCAAGATCGTAAAACGGAATCTCTTCTTCGGTGCAGCGCGGCAGGCGGTAGGAACAACGCGGCGCAAAGTGACAGCCGGGCGGAAGATCGGTCGGGCTCGGCACGGTGCCTTCAATCGTTTCGAGCCGCTCTTTTTTTGCCACATGTTCCGTCGTCAGCTTCGGGACTGAACGCAAGAGACCTTCCGTGTAGGGATGCTTAGGCCGCGCGAATAATTCTTCCACCGGTGATTCTTCAACGATGCGACCGGTGTACATCACCGCGACGCGGTCCGCGACTTCGGCCACCACACCAAGATCGTGTGTAATCAGCAACACCGCCAACTCGCGATTTTTTCTCAATTCGTCTAACAGTTCCAGAATTTGCGCCTGAATCGTCACGTCCAGCGCTGTCGTCGGTTCATCGGCAATCAGCAGCTTGGGATCGCAGGCGAGCGCCATGGCAATCATGACGCGTTGGCGCATTCCGCCTGAGAGCTGATGGGGATAATCATCAACGCGGCGCGCGGGGTCGGGAATCGAAACCTCCCGCATGGCTTCGACCGCGGCGGCGCGGGCCGCTTTGCGCGAAAGCCTGCGGTGGAGTCGCAACGCTTCAGCAATCTGTTCGCCGACGGTGAAGACCGGGTTGAGCGACGTCATCGGATCCTGAAAGATCATCGCAATGTCGTCGCCGCGAATCTGGCGCATCTCCGCGTCTGATAACTTTAGAAGGTTCTGGCCATCGAACGTGATCTCGCCGCCGACAATTTTTCCTGGCGGCGCAATCAGCCGCATGAGCGAAAGCGCAGTTATTGACTTCCCACAACCCGACTCACCCACCAGCCCCAGCAATTCGCCCGAGTCCAAATAGAAACTCACGCCATCAACCGCGCGCACCAGACCAGCGCGCGTCGGAAAGTGTGTCTGAAGATTTTTGACTTCGAGGAGATGCGACATTGTCTGGTTTGAGAGATCTCCTAGTAGAGGTTGAAGTTATATTCAAGCTGAATATACATGGAAACAAAATGCCCGTCTTTAATGGCGGGAATGAACCGAATCTGTCGCGCGGCCGCAATAGCCTTCTCCGATAATCCGAACGGCAAGCCAGACACGAGGCGTATGTTCGTGACGGCTCCGGAGGAAGTGAACACACACCGTAGGGCAACCGTGCCGGTCACCTGGTTCTTGCGAGCCTCGTCGGTGTAGGTCGGTTCGGGCTTCGTGATCACCCTAGCCTTATGAGTTGTTTCCTTGCCGGTAACAATGCGGGCATCGCTTCCCGCGGTTGTTGCCGCGGCGTCGCTCACCGGTTGTTCTCCCGGGCCGTCAACAATGGCAAGGCCGGTAGCGGCTGGCTCAAACTTGATTGAATCAAAGAACCTGGGTATGCCGACGTCTGGATTTCCCAGGTAGGAGCCTTGAGCGATGAATGAGTAAATGTATCGCTTGGTAATGAAGTACTGAGTTGCGCGTTTTATGTCTGCGTCCTGAAAAGCATATTCCTTGCCGCTCAAGTCTCCGACTTTAACCTCGCGCTTTGAGTCATTCGGAGACGAATAGCGAGACTGGCCAATATATTCTTCCAGCGCCTGTTTCCGCTCGGCAACGTAGATTGCATAAGCCACACCCTGAGAATAAGCGCTGATTATGTGTCGGATACGACTCTTGCTGAAGGGATCTGTTCTGAGTTCATAAGTGGTCATGGCCGGAGCCATTGGCAACAGAACGGAAAACTCTCCACCCTTTATCGCGTACCTGGCCCATTCGCCTGATGTCTGACTGGATGAGGAATTTGACCGCGGCGATTCCCCCAATGCCTGGCCATTAGCGTGGCCCGCAAACACAACCGCACTGATGCTCAGCCCTGCTAGCAGCCGCCTGATTCCCATCTCTCTTGAGTTCTGAGTCATCAAATTTTCTCCCCTGGCTACTTCACACCGTCGACGTTTCTTTGTACTCACCCCAGACGTTGCGAAAGTGATTGCTGATCTCGCCGACGGTTGCGTGAGCCTCAACGCACTCGAGGATTGGCGGCACAAGGTTTTCCGTGCTGTTCGCCGCTTCTTCAAGCTTCGCCAGTGCGGTATCAACTGCCACGGAGTCCCGCCGGCTGCGAACTGCGCGCACGCGCTCGATTTGTTGTTGCTCAATAGCCGGATCGACGCGTAGCGTCGGGATGGTAGTCTCCTCTTTACTTTGAAAACCATTGACGCCCACCACGATCGACTCTTCAGTCTCAATCGCGCGTTGATAGCGATAAGCCGACTCCTGAATCTCCTTCTGCACGTAACCGGTCTCGATCGCGCGCAACATCCCACCCATCGCATCGATTCTTTCCAGGTAATTGGAGGCGCGATCCTCAATCTCATCCGTCAGATGTTCTATGGCGTAAGCGCCGCCAAGCGGGTCAGCGATGTCGGCCACGCCCGACTCCTGAGCGATTACCTGTTGCGTGCGCAAAGCCAGCCGCGCCGCTTCTTCCGTGGGCAAGGCAAGCGCTTCGTCCATTGCGTTCGTATGCAGCGACTGGGTTCCGCCGAGCACGGCAGCGAGGGCCTGGATAGTTGTGCGCACAATATTCACTTCCGGCTGCTGCGCGGTCAGCGAAGACCCGGCCGTTTGCGTGTGAAAGCGCAGCATCAGCGAACGCGGATCGCGCGCCTTGAAACGTTCGCGCATGATGCGCGCCCAGAGTCGTCGGGCCGCACGATACTTGGCAATCTCTTCGAGCAGGTTGTTGTGGGCGTTGAAGAAAAACGAGAGGCGCGGGGCAAAATCATCAATCTCGAGCCCAGCTCTCAGCGCGGCTTCAACATAAGTGATGCCGTCTGCCAGCGTGAAGGCAACCTCCTGGACCGCGGTCGAGCCGGCCTCGCGTATGTGATAGCCGCTGATCGAGATGGTGTTCCAGTTGGGCACTTCGCGCGCGCAGAAAGCGAAGGTGTCAGTAACCAAACGCAGCGACGGCGAAGGCGGATAGATGTAGGTGCCGCGCGCGATGTACTCCTTAAGAATGTCGTTTTGCAGCGTGCCTTTGACTTTGTCGAACGAGACGTTCTGTTTGCGCGCTACCGCCAAATACAGACACAGCAACGTTGACGCCGTCGCGTTGATAGTCATCGAAGTCGAGACGCTGTCGAGTGGAATTCCGGCAAATAATCGCAGCATGTCTTCCAGCGAGTCTATCGCTACGCCGACTTTGCCGACTTCTCCACTTGCCAGCGGATCGTCTGAATCTAAACCGATTTGGGTGGGAAGATCGAAGGCCACCGAGAGCCCGGTCGTGCCCTGCGCCAGCAGATACTTGTAGCGCGCGTTGGATTCCTCGGCAGTGGCGTAGCCAGCATACTGCCGCATGGTCCAGAGCCGGCCGCGATACATGTTTGAGTAAATGCCGCGCGTGTAGGGAAAGTCGCCAGGTGAGTTTAGATCTTTCTCGTAGTCTACGGGCTCGGTGTTGGAGGGATTGAAATCGGCCGGCAGATCAATTCCGGAAGATGTCTCGAAACGCTTGCGGCGTTCAGCGTGTGACTTGGTTGTCATGATTGCTTAGTTAATTTGGTCGTCCGAAGATCAACTTGAAAGAACCGACGGCGAAGTGTTTGCAGCCTAACATAGAATAAGTCGCGATCGCACTTTAACCGCAAAGGGCGCCAGGGAAAATCCGCAAAGAAACGCAAACGAGTACTACCTTTGCGACCTTTGCGCAGAACTCTGCGTACTTGGCGGTTTACTTCTTGATCATGTGGTAGATTCGTCTATTGAGGAGTTAGCGTCTGGAAACCATAACCGTTACAAAGCGCGGCGCCGATCGCATTCGCGGCGGACATCTCTGGATCTATCGCAGCGACGTCGTTGAAACAGGCGCAGCGGCGGGCGGCGAGATTGTCGTGGTGCGCGACCAGAATCGGAACTTCGTCGGGCAAGCATTTTTTAGCGACTCTTCCCAAATCGCTTTGCGGTTTCTAAGTCAAACCGAAGAACCAATCGATCGCGAGTGGTGGCGCAGAAAAATTCTCGAAGCTGCAGGTCGTCGCGCGAAAATAACTTCAGATACGAACGCTTACCGCCTGGTGAATTCGGAGGGTGACCTGCTGCCGTCAATTATCATCGATCGCTACGACGACGCCCTGGTGCTGCAAACGCTGTCGCAGGGCTCCGAAAGCATCAAGCAGCTTTTGGTAGAAGTGCTCGTCGACGAGTTTGCGCCGCGTGCAGTTATTGAACGCAACGACGTGCGGGTGCGCCAGCATGAAGGTCTCGAACTGATTGCCGGCACGCTTTACGGAGAAGCGCCCGCCGAGTTTGAAATACTGCAAGCGGGGATTCGTTTCCTGGTCGCTCCGCTTTCCGGCCAGAAGACGGGGTCGTTTCTCGATCAGCGAGAGAACCGCATTGCCGCCCGCGCTGTTGCGCATGGCCGCGCGCTTGATTGCTTTACGTTTGCCGGAGCGTTCGCGCTGCACCTGGCCGAAGTTTGCGACAGTGTCTTAGGAATCGACATCTCGGCTGAGGCGATACAGGCGGCGCGCAGAAACGCTGCATTGAACCACGCCACCAACATTGAGTTTCGCGAGGCAAACGTGTTCGATGCTTTGCGTGAAATGGAAACCGCGGGCGAACGCTTCGACACGATCGTGCTCGACCCGCCGGCCTTTGCAAAGAATCGCGCCAGCGTTAAACCCGCCGCGCGCGGCTACAAAGAAATAAACCTGCGAGCGATTAAGCTATTAAACCCCGGCGGGATACTCGTCACCTGCACCTGCTCGTATCACATGTCAGAAGAGATGTTTCTGGGAATAATCGCCGAGGCGGCTAATGATGCTCACCGGAAACTGCAACTGGTTGAGAAGCGAACCCAGGCCAGCGATCACCCGATTCTTTTGGGAGTGCCGGAAACTTATTATCTGAAATGTGTGATTGCGAGGGTGTTGGACTGAATGCCCGGCGAACTTCAGGAGTTTCTGGTCAAGTGAGTGTGTTTCCGGTCCATCCAGTCTTTTCAATTGAATGTTCACCCAGCAGCGGGGGCAGCCCACCTTCCCAACCTGTGAGACTCTCTGATTAGCTCGGTAAATTCGGGACTTGATAGCCTTCAATCATGTGAATCGGAACTCAACCCCCGATCAGCTCGGGGTGGGGAAGGTGGGCTTGCCCCCGCTGGTTGGCTAGCACTCAAATCTGAACAGCCTGCCGACATCAGCCTCGCGACGCTTCGTCGCGCACGCTCTCGGCGAGTCGCTTGGCGTCAGGGAGTGCTTCGAGTGCGCGCAAGACCTGCGGATCGCTGTCGAGCAAGACGCGAGCGCCGGCGTCATTTGAAAACGCAGCCGTGACGATCTCCTCGCGCAGTCGCAACTTTACAAACTCGATTTCTTCATCAAGCTGTGCCGTGGTCAGTTGCGACTCGGTGTCCGTACGCACGAAGCTCCGGAAAGCCTCGATCACTCGATCACTGATCGGGTAATCGCTCGCTCTTGCCGTTTTCCCATACTGCACCTTCTCGACTCTGTAAGACTCCAGACCGGGAACGAGTCCGGCGGCCAGTTGACGTGTAAACTGGAACGCCGCTTCGACAACGCGGTTTCTGAGCGGCGAAAAAGTGAGCGGTTTGACATCGATATCCGGAGTGATCCCGCCGCCGCCGTAGAAGACGCGGCCTGCTGCTGTCTTCACTGCCGGACCACTTTGAGGATGCGGTGTAGGCGATGCCTGCGCTAAACGTGAGTCAAGATTCTTTGTCGCGGAAGAGGGCGCCGTCTGCGGCTTTGTTGCATCCGCGTCGTGCCGCGTGTAGTAGTCATAGAGCGAACCACTCGAGTAGTCGCGCTGCAACGAGCGGCCGTAGGGCGTGTAATAACGTGCCGTGGTAAGTGTCAGTCCAGTATTGAACGGCAGTTGAAAGACGTGTTGGACCAACCCCTTTCCGAAACTCGTTTCACCGACAATCAAGCCGCGGCCATGGTCCTGGATAGCGCCGGCGACAATCTCTGAAGCCGAGGCGGTGCCCCGATTGATCAAGACAACCAGCGGCACATCCTCAGGATCCGAGCCGCTCGACTTGTAAACTATCGGGTCGCTATATTCAGTGCGGCCTTTGACTGAAACAACCACCTGACCGCGCGGCAAGAATTCGCTCGCCACATCAATCGCTTGATTGAGTAGCCCGCCCGGATTCCCGCGCATGTCCAGGATGACCTGGTGCATGCCCTGGCTTTTGAGTTTGTCCAACGCCTCGCGCAGCTCTTCATCACTAGTGCTCTGAAACCCGCCCGTCAGACCGACGTAGCCAGTTCCCGGACGCAGCATGTAAGCGTTGCGAATCGACGGCAG
>JBGQJH010000110.1:0-7466 GCA_041498935.1 Pyrinomonadaceae bacterium
AGTTTCATACCCTCCGGGCAGTTCCATAATGAAATCATGCGCGAAGGCTATGCGCGCGGCCTCCTCGATTTCCGCCGGCGTGGCGTCCGGCTTTCCGTAGGCAATATTGTGGCGCACGGTATCGTTGAAGAGGACGGTCTCCTGCGTAACCAGCGCTATTTGCCCACGCAGGCTGGAAATCTTAGCGTCTCGAAGATCGACGCCGTCCCAGAAGACGCCGCCGGAAACGGGATCGTGAAAGCGCGGCAAGAGTTTCGTCAGGGTAGATTTCCCGCCCCCGGATTCACCAACCAACGCGACCATCGAGCCAGCCGGAATTTCCAAACTGACCTCGCGCAGCACCGACCGTTCCTCGTTTGCATAGCCAAAGGAAACGTTTCTCAACTCAATCGTGCGCACCAGCGGCTGGAGTTCGCGTGCATCTTTCTTTTCCACCAGTTCGGCATGCTCGTCCATTATTTCCCAAACGTGATGAGCTGCTGCCAGCGCCTGCTCCATACTGTTCTGTAGTCGAGAGAGCTTTCGCATTGGGTCATAACTGCGAAACAGAAAAAACAGGAAGGTCACGAACTGTGCGGCGTTCATCCGCCCGGAAACAATTTCACGCTGGCCAAAGAGGAGCAGGAACACTATGAAGACGACGCCAATCATCTCAATCGTCGGCGGCGCAAACCCCGAGATTCTGGCAGTGCGCAGATTAGCGCGAACTATTCGCTGGGCCACAGTTGTGAAACGAACCGACTCGCGCGCTTCCGCGCGGTAGGCCTTGACGATGGTCTGGTTTGAGAGGGCCTCTTGCGCCGTATCCGTGAGTTCCTTGTTACCCTCAAAACTCTCGCGCGAAAGGTTGCGTAGTGCAGTGCCAAAGCGAGCGGTGAGCACGGCAACTATAGGCGCGATGGCCAGCGAACCAAGCGTTAGTCTCCAACTGTAGTAAAAGGAAGCCGAGAGAAACGCAATCAGGGTGAAACTCTCGCGCAACATGTCTCTCAGCGTGCTGGTAACCGAGACCTCAATCGCCGCTGCACTGGTAACGAGGCGAGAGACAAGATAGTTGGTGCGGTGGCGTTCAAAAAAACTTGACGCCTGATTGAGCAAATGACTGTAGAGATCCTGGCGCAGTTTTAGAACGGCGGATTGGCCAATACGCGCCATCAGGAAAGTGGAAAAGTATTCGGCGACTCCTTTGGCGAGAGTGAACGCGAGCAACAGCAGCGATATCGTTTTCCAGGCCGCCAGTCCGGAGTTAGGAATCAGATGTTGGAGGCCAAAGAGAGTCTGCGTGCGTTGGCCGCTGCCTTTGGTAAGAGCTTGATCGAAAATGGGTACGATGAGCGAGCCAATGGCGATTTCCAGCAGGCCCACCAGAAGCATCGCAAACGTTGCCAGCGCAAACGTTTCCCAGTGAGGCTTTATATATCTTAGCAGTCTCTTCAGATCGTGCATCGGCAGTTCGGAAATCAATCTTGCGAATAAATCTTGCGATTCTCGTCGCGAAAGTTCCTGGTCAGTCCGGGGAAGGAAGGATTAAAAGACGGCTGTTAAACTAAAAGCCAACTATACGTATCCGCGAGCGAATGCGTCAAGGCTGAGGATTTTGGGTGTTAGATGGAAGCGTTCTAATCTTCAACCCGGAGGGTTCGGGCGAAAGTAGCCTCCGGTAAGCAGCGAGTAGTTATCGCACCCAGAAGGGGTGTCACCGCTCTTTCTGGCACCCTGAAAAGGGTGCCGGTCTCTTTCCTTAACCTGCCGGTGGTCTGCGCTACGCTTCGACCACCGGCTACTATCTGACAGCCTTCCAGGCTTAGCGTGGCTGACAGCCTTCCAGGCGGAGTCTTTTCTTAGACCCCACTCTCGGAACTAAGCTATAATTCGTCCGATCTTTTGCAAAACCCCGATAAGGATCAACAAACTTGGGACAGCCATCACAAGTAGCCAGCAAGTATGCGGGAAAACGACTCCTGATCGTCGATGACGACGCCGACATGCGTCTGTTACTGGCCGAATATTTTCGCCGGCTCGGATTCCAGGTCGAGGAGCGCGAAAGCGGTTTAGAAGCACTCGAGCCCGCGACCACCGGCAAGTTTGATTGTTTCATTCTGGACGTTTCGATGCGGGGGCTGTCCGGCTTTGAGCTGCTGAAACGCGTCAGGGATCGTGGGGTGCAAACTCCGGCGCTTTTTTTGACCGCCCACGACGCGCTCGACTACAAGGTGGCAGGCTACGAAGCCGGCGCCGACGACTATCTGGCGAAGCCCTTTAGTCCGCGCGAGCTGGAATACCGGGTCGCGGCGCTGTTGCGACGGACGAGTGGAATCCAGCCAGAGCCTGACAATGAACGCGTCCAGGTTGGGGATCTGGTAATCGACAAGCGGCGTCATGAAGTAATCAGGCAGGGCGCCCGCATTGACCTGACGCCGCTTGAATTTCAAATTCTGGAGTTGCTGGCTTCTGAACCTGGCCGCGCCTGGTCGCGCAATAACCTGCTGGATAGAGTTTGGAGCACGGAGTATGAGGGCTACCAACGCAACATCGATCCGCATATCAATCGCCTGCGAAAGAAACTGGAAACCGATCCTAAGAACCCACGCTATGTGCTTACCGTCCGCGGCGTCGGATACAAATTAAACGAATCGCCGTAACTGATCTGGCATTAGCCAAGGTAGCGGGGGCAAGCCCACCTTCCCAACCACGAGCTTATTCGAAGTTGAGTTTTTATTCTTGATTGAAAGGCCTTCGAGGTTGAATTGACCGAGCTAATCAAAGTGACTCTCAGGTTGGGAAGGCGGGCTTGCCCCCGCTGCTTAGCTAACATTCAAACACTTCTTGCTCTCGCCACGTTAATAGTGACAACAACGGGCGCTTCCTTCAGTGCCCCGCCTGCGATGCAACAGCAAACGCCCGCACGCGAAATTGCTTTTCCCACGACAATCCAGTGGAACAAACAAAGAGGTATAACCAGATACCGATTTCAGATTGCGGGCGATGGAAAATTTCAGAACGTGTTTCTCGACCGACTTGTTACGGGCGAGCGATACGTCGTGAGCGATCTCTCATCTGGCTATTACTATTGGAGGGTGGCGCCCGTCGATCCCCGGTCGGGCCGTTTTTCCAGGCCGTTGCGGTTTTTCGTTTCGGGCGGAGTCATGACGACAGTGAGGCCCGCCCACCGTGCGGCTGGCGCTCGCTCAGCACCACCTAAACATCTGTCTGTGTCACCGCGTTAGCGCGTGGTCCGCCCGCATATCCACCCCAACGCGCTGTCGCGTTGGGGACCCCGGGACGCAGGCGGTTCTGAGTTCGTTAGAAAGGTTCTTAAGGTGTGGGTTATTAGCGCGGGATTGCTGATAGTTTGGTTCATTCTCAAGTTTCTTCTGCATAAGGGTGGTTTCATCCATATGCTCCTGATCGCTGCAATATCGCTGGTTGTCGTTAAGTTAATGGCGGACAGCAAGACCCGCTATCACAAGGGCTCCTCCGGACGATAGCTTGACCCTTTTCCTACCCGTCGGCAACAATGAACCCCGGCGTTGCATCAACTACAACGAGGTCCTTTCGGCCCGCGGCCAGGTGTCGGCTTTAACTATTTCATAAGGAGCTTTTGGTTATGCCATCTCGTCCCGTTCCAGCGCGATTCGCGGTTTTGTTACTACTGGCGTGCGCAGCAGTCTGCTTGACGACTGCGACGATCTTTGGGCAGAGCGATGTGCCGCGCCGCACGATCGCCGTTACCTATCCGCTTGATGAGACTGTAGTGGTCAAGTTTCGTGGCACCACGCTGCTGCCCCGATTGAAGGGCGAAGCGAAGGTGAAGCGAGCCGGCCGCAGAGGAACGCGCGTCGAGCTCGCCATAGATAATCTGCCGCGGGCGAACGAACTCGGCGGGATCTATACGACTTTCGTCCTATGGGCTATTTCGCCGAGTGGCAGCGTTGACAATCTGGGAGAAATAAAAAGAGGCGGCAGCCCATACATCGCTTCGAAGCTTGACGTGACCACGCCCCTTCAGAGTTTTGCTTTGATTGTGACCGCCGAACCCCACTTCCTCATGAAAGTCCCCAGCCGCATGGTGGTGCTGGAAAACATCGCTCCGCAACGGCCCGGCAAGAGCCAGATGGAAACGGTCAACGTACAGTACATCGGAAACTCAAGCGACTATTTTAGAGACCCGCGCGTGCCTGAGATCGCTTCAACTGACTACAAGGATATTCCCGTCTCGCTGCTGGGCGCGCGCCAGGCAGTCAATCTCGCTCGCTTCGCCGGGGCTCAGCAGGATGCTCCTCAGGAACTCCAGGAGGCCGAGGACCTGCTGCTGATGGCTGAGAAGGCCTTGAGATTCAATGAGCCAACGGCTGACGTGGACGTGAAGGCACGTAAGGCCACCTCGTTCGGCGTGAAGGCCGAGGAAATGGCGGTGTCCCGGCGCACGGCGCGTCTGCGCCGTGAAGATACTCAACGCCGGGACGAGGCGTTGCGTTCGGCGGAGAAGACTGCGCTGTCGGCGCAGCAGGAGATTGAACAGCTTCATGCGGAATTGGATCGGGAACAACGGGCCCGCGAGTCGGCCGAGAAAGATGCGGCAACTGCCAACGAGCAACTGCGCGAGCAGCGCAGCGAGGTTGCTCGTCTGCGCGACGAACTACAAACTGTTCGGGCTGAGGGCGACGCGGCAAAAATTAATCTGGCTCGCATTGAAGGAGCGAAACGGGCCGAAGATGAACGCCGAGAGGCCGAAGCCCGTGAACAACAACGGCGCGCCGCTGAAGCGACGTTGAAGCAGACGCTGGCGAACTATGGGACAGTTAAGGAGACGCCCAAAGGCTTTCAGCTCCTATTGCCGGAGTCGATCTGGAGTGGGCCGCGAGCTGCAACTCTACTTTCCGCTGCGGCCGCAAAACTCGAACCATTGGCTGCGCTGCTTGCCAGCAATCCCGATTACCAGATCGTGATCGAGGCCTACACCGACAGCAAAGGAGACGAAGTAGCGCTGCAACAACTGACGCAGGAGCGCGCGCGACAGTTATCGGATCGTTTCCAGGCTGCGGGCGTTGACGCCTCTCGCTTGCAAGCCAACGGTATGGGCGCCGCCAATCCACTGGCCACTAACGCCACCCTGAGCGGTAGAGCGCGCAATCGGCGAACGGAAATTACGTTCACAGTAGTTCCTGTCCGGAGCGCGGCGGCTAACCAGTAGGCAGGAGCAGGCGGCAGGAGCAGACGGCTGGAACAGTAGGACATTTTCCATTTTCCATTTCTCATTTCTCATTTTTCATTTTGGCATTTCGGACAGAGGGGGGGATCAGCAATGGAAAATGAGAAATGGAAAATGTCTTACCGCCGTCTGCCGTATAACGCAGCCTCCTGCTCCTGCCGCCTGTTTCCTTCGTAATCAATGTCCCCACTCGAAGTCCTACAACTCGTCGGTTACTCGATTGGCGCCTTCCTGCCGCTGTGGATGGGGATTCAACTCGTTTCCCGCCGGCGTAGCTTGACTCCAATTGAGCGCGTCTTGTTTGCTCTGGCGCTCAGCATGTGCGGCTGGCACAGCAGCAACCTCGTCATTACGCTGCATGGACTCTTTGGGCTAAGTATCAACAACTGGGTCACCGTCCTGCGAGTTGCAGACACTGTCGCCGTCATCTGCATCACCTTCTGTTACTCGTTCCTGCTTCATGTTCACATCTATCTCTGGGCTGCCGCCGCGGACCGGCCGTTGAAACGAAGCGAGAAGATCCGCATTTACCTCTCATACGCACCCACGCTGTTTCTGCCCCTCGCCATTTACAAGATATGGACGAATCAATACGCGCCCATGCTCCAACGGACTCACCGCTTTGTGATTCCGATGGCCGTCTGGATCACTTACGTGCTGGGCCACATTGCCGTCACCGAATTGCTGATTGCCAGAAAGACCACGAACCTCAGCGAACAACGAATCATGCGAACGCTGGCGGCTTCGTTTGTAGCTATTGGAATTGTGATTCTCGCGGCGCTGGCTTTGGGCCTGGGAGAAGGCACGCAACTCGGTTTGTATCTAAAGACGATTGCCAATCTGGGATCTCTGCTGCCTTCCGCCCTGCTCGCTTACTACATTTATCGCTATCGCTATTTGGAACTGATCATTGAAGAGAGTTTGATAGTGGCGTCGTTTGCCGCGGTCGTTCTAACGATTTACATCTATGGTATTCGAACCGTGGGCGACTGGATCACATCGCGCTACGGCGTGCGCGCCGGCGTGGTGGAGGCGCTGCTGATCCTTGCGCTGGCGCTCGCAGCCGCGCCGCTACGAGGTTGGCTGGAAAAGCGATTTCATAAGTTGTTTGAACGTGAGGCCGCGCTCTATCGTCAGATTGTTTCGCGTATTAGTTCCCACGCCGGCCAGTATCAACAGTTGCCGGACTTGCTCGATTTTGTTGAGCGACAGACTACTACAGCGCTGGCTCTTCGCAAGGTACGTATCGTACCTGGCGATCGTGCCGGTTCAGACGACGAGAATGAGAACGGCCGCAGTGCCGTTGGCAAGCCCGTAGCAATGGAGCCGTGGGTCAAGCAGCTTCTGGATCTTTCGAGTCGAAATGCCTGGGCTCCGATCGAAGGCAATCCTCTGCTTGACGCTAACGGATACACGATTGCTTACCCACTCAGGCGCGAGGAAAAACTTTCCGGCGTGCTGCTAATTGATTCGGCGGCGGCAAGTTTGAGCGAGGACACGCGCGCCATCCTCGAGATACTCGCAGGCCAGGTGGCGATTGCGATTGAAGACTGCCGCCTGGTTGAGGAGAATGTCCGCCTTGAAAGAAAACTCGCCGAACGCGAGCGCCTCGCAACCCTGGGACAGATGGCCGCGACTGTTGCTCACGAGATAAAGAATCCGCTCTCCGCGATTAAGTCCATTGCGCAGGTGATGGGCGAAGACGAAAGTCTGGGCCAGGAGTATGCGCGTGACCTGAGCCTGATCGTCGGCGAAACGGACAGGCTGGGGCAGAGCGTCACGCAGCTTCTGAGTTTTGCCCGCAAGGAGACGCCGGCTGAGTTGCCTGCGCGAGCCGAGCAACTGATTCTTTCCGTTGTGAGACTGTTTCAGGCTAGCGCGGAAAAGCAAGGAATCCGACTGAACGTTAAGGTGGAAAAGGATGAAGAACTCGATGGCGCTGCCGTGTCCGCTGTGAGGGTCGCGCTTTCCAATTTACTCCTGAATGCTTTACAGGCAACACCGTCAGGCCGAGAAGTGACCATCACGCAAGAGATCGAAGACGGCGACGTTGTGATCTGTGTGCAAGACGGGGGGCCGGGCATACCCGCTGATTTGCGCCAGCGTGTTTGGGAGCCCTTCTTTACTACAAAGCAGAGAGGCACCGGCCTGGGGTTGGCAATTGTGCGCAAACGCATGCAGGAGGCCGGCGGAGTTGCGCGACTCGCTTCCCCCGTTAATGGCGAAGGCTCGCAGTTTGAATTGCGCGTGCCGC
>JBGQJH010000111.1:0-7442 GCA_041498935.1 Pyrinomonadaceae bacterium
AGGCACCAGCGGAGAAAAGGTAGCGATGAATGGCGGACTGAATCTGTCGGTGCTTGATGGCTGGTGGCTGGAAGGCTATGACGGCACAAACGGATTCGCAATTGGCAACGAGGTTGCGAGCGTAGACGAGACTGCAATCGACGCCGGCGATGCCGAATCACTCTACCGCACGCTGGAGCAGCAGGTTGTGCCGTTCTATTACGAACGCGATCCCGAAGGCCTGCCGCTTAAATGGATTTCGATGATGAAGAGATCCATCGCCACGCTCGTGCCTGAGTTCAACAGCGATCGAATGGTTGAAGAATACGCTCGGCGGATCTATAGCTAACCCGTGGACCGTCCTGCCTCATCTTCGCAACCTTATCCCTGGCGGCTTTTTTGGTTGCTTCTAACCGCCGCGATTCTTAGCGCAGTGTCTATCTTTCCCATTGCGTCTGACATGATGGGCGCTGCGATCACTAAAGTTGAAGTTCCCAATATTCCTCTGCCTCTGCTCATTGCGGCTGGTGTCGTTCAGAATTTAGCAATACTCGCTTTGATCGTTTGGTTGGGACTGAAGCTCTCGCGCCGCCTTGGTCTCCGCGCGCCGCTACTGGAATCCTGGGTCGCCCGTTCAGAAGTCAACGCAGAATCCAACACCAGAGTCAGACAAACACTCAAATCAGGTTTGCTCGTCGGCAGCGCGGTTGGAATTGTATTGTTGATTTCTTTGCTGGTGCTCGTACCGCGATTACCAAATCTTCCCTTCGTTATTGTTGCAAGGCTGCCGGCATGGAAACGTTTTCTCGCTTGCTTCTATGGCGGGATTTATGAAGAGCTGTTGACGCGACTCTTCCTCTTATCGCTGGTTGCCTGGATCGCAAATCGGAGCTGGCGAAAGAGTGCACCCGAGCTCTCAAACTCCGCCTTCTGGTTCGCGAATATCCTGGTCGCGATCCTATTTGGACTCGGCCATCTTCCCTCCACCTCGCTCTTCATGCCGATTACACCGCTAGTCGTAACCGCCGCGCTCTTGCTCAACGGCGTTGCGGGAATCGCCTTTGGTTATCTCTATCGGAAGCAGGGCCTCGAAGCCGCAATGATTGCTCATTTCACCGGGGATTTCGTTATTTACGTCCTCGGGCCGGCGCTTCTCAAACACTGAAGACCGATCTGCGCCACAGTTCAAACATCAGAACCGGGAGCAGTAGCGACCGAGTTACTAACGCGAAAATCGTCGTAGCATTGTCCTAAGATTGATTGGCTTTCGTGCGGACCCGGTCGCTACTGCTCCCGGTTCTGATTCGCTATGTCAGCCCCTTATTCGCGAACACACCAGCTCGCGTTCGTGTGTTAGACTAACTGCCTCCGCCACTTCCTGGAATTGACGGAATGGCCGGCGAAAAAAGCGAAGCGCACGACTTTGAACCTGGGCAACATCCGCGTAGAAGCTTCCATTTCAATGTGGCACTTCGGATTTAGACCCGCATGAAATACTGCACAGTTTGCAAAGCAAAGTTTGACGATAGTGTGAGCTTCTGCCCCACCGATGGGGAGGTGCTCGAAGACGATCCGTCTTCTATCGTCGGTACTGTGCTCGATGGCCAGTACAAGATTGAATCTCTGCTTGGCAAGGGCGGGATGGGAGCAGTTTATCTGGCGCGGCACATCCTGTTGGGCGATCGCGTGGCCATAAAAATTCTGCCGCCCGAGGTGCGCAACAATGCCGAGTGGCTGCGCCGCTTTCGTCGTGAAGGACAAGCGGCCCGTCGCTTTCGTCATGCCAACGCGGTAACTGTTTACGATCTGCGGACGGCCGGCGACGGCACCATTTACATGGTGATGGAGTATGTCGAAGGCCACACGCTTGATGCCGAGCTGAAAGAACGTGGACGCTTTACCGCTGCCGAGGCCTTTGAGATTCTCGAACCTATCATGAGCGTCCTGAATACGGCACACGCGATGGGTGTAGTGCACCGCGATCTCAAACCGGAAAACATAATGATGGGCAAGGCGACTACCGGTGGAGAGTCTCCCATCAAGCTGCTCGATCTTGGCATCGCCAAGATGCGGGAAATCGCCGGCGTCGAGAGTAGCGGCACGACGGAACTCACAATGGCGGGCCAGGTCCTCGGCACGCCTTATTACATGTCGCCTGAGCAGTGGGGCGAAATATCACGCGACGGCAATCCGGAAGTTGATGGGCGCACGGACATCTACAGTCTCGGGTTAGTGGCTTATCAAATGATTAGCGGCAGACGTCCTTATTCAGCCGTGACGCTTCATGAGTTGCGACGAGAACACATCTCAGTTAGTCCGCCTTCGTTATGTGAAAAAGTTCCGGACGTGCCGCTGGGCTTCAGCCAGGCGATTGATCGCGCCATTTCGAAAGACCGCGACGATCGGCAGGCGACAGCAGGCGAGTTAGCAGCGCAGTTGCGTGCTGGACTGGCCGAAGCGACCGGCCACGCGCCCGCAGGGAGAACATTTCCTGACAGTCCCCATCCCGAACCGGGGTTCCCAGCCGGGCAGCCCGGCCGGGGTGGTGGTAGCTCGTCGGCCCACACGCAGGGCTCACCCGGCGCTCTAAACACAAAGTCAGACGTAAACGCAGTGACGATCGTCACCGTCGATGCCGTTCCGACAACTCCTCCAAGAATGCCGCAGCCCGGGAAGCCCCCGCCGAATGCCCATGGAGTCGCTGCGGATCCGGGACAAGCACAAGCGCCGCCAGCCGGCGCCGGCGCCGGTGTCGACGACCTGGGATCCAGCGTGACCATTCAACGGGCGCCGAAGGTCGCGGCTGATTTAGCTGGCCCTAAAAAATCCGGTGGCAACCCGCTGGTTTTTGTCGGCGCGGGCGTTCTTCTCCTGGTGCTCGCGGTCATTGGCGTCGGTGGAATCTTTGCGGTGAGTTGGCTGAAGGCAAAACCGGGTGACAACTCAACGCCACCTGATAATGGCAAGACCGCGACAACTAAGGACGTTGGACGCTATTGGCTCGAGGTCCTGGGTAAGAAGAAGGGTGACCAGGCGGTGCGGGTGGCGGGCGCAGTCCCGCTGGTCTCGGGGCAAAAGTTCAGATTTCATTTTCAGACCAGTGACAATGGATATATTTACATTCTTGGTCCGGGTCGGGAGAATCGGCCCACCGTGTTTCTTTCGGCGAAGCCGAATCCGGATTCCGGTCTTGATAACAACCAGATTCTCGCCGGAACCGATTTTAGTTTCCCGGCTGGAGCCTTTTCGGATGGGACGCCACACTCGCTAACGCTGGACCAGAAACCTTCAACTGAAGAGTACACTGTCATATTTTCCACGACGCCGCTGGCCGCGCCGGCATTTTTGAATTCAGAGGCAACGGGAACGCCATTGAACGAAACAGAACAGGCGGAACTTAATGACTTTCTGGCCAGGTACAAAACGAGCGAGCCCGTAACCGAGATCAATGACAAGAATGCAGAGGCGCCCTTCGTTATAGTGAAGGTGCCACGGCCAACTGAGTCGAAGGATGCGAGCCGACCGGTTGTTTTCGCGGTGGGAATACAACACAAATAAATCCCATTCACTGTCGAGGGGCGTATTAATTGTTAAGGAGAAGATGTTGCAATGAAAATAAAGTTTATCTTTTTTAGTTTACTGATCGCGCTGGCGGGCTTTGGCCCCATGCAGGCTTTCGCGCAGCAGGACGAAGATGTTCGTGGCGCGTTCCTCACCAGCCGGCCGAAAGCAACTGGCAGGAGTAATAGCACCACTCCAACTACGAAGCCGAGCCGGCGCCGGCCGAAACCGACGAGCCCAGTCGTTCAAAAGGACGGCCCAACTACGACTCCGGTAAACCCCGCAAAAGTAAAAGTCCCGCGCATGGGTCTGGGCTTGACGCTGTTCATGCGCGACTCAAATGGACTGGCGGTACGGACGGATCCGTCGCATGAGTTTCGCAAAGGCGATCATGTCCGCTTTTTGATCGAGACCAACGCCGATGGCTACCTTTACGTTTTCAACACTACCGATGGCGGGCAGCCAGTGATGCTCTATCCCGACCCGGAGCTGGATGACGCGGGCAATTATTTTCAGGCCCATGTTCCTTTTGAAATCCCCTCGAGTGTCGCCGCCGAAGAACGACTGCGATGGCTAACCTTCGACGAGCATGCTGGCGCGGAGAAGCTCTACTTTGTCTTCACGCGCGAGCCATTGTCAGCCGTCCCCATCGAAGACGATCTCATTACCTATTGCCGTGACAACGATGCAAAGTGTCCGTGGCATCCCGGATCTGAGATTTGGACCAGGATTCAGAACGAGCTAAATGAGCCGGTCAAAGTCGCCAAGGTGGAGAGTGAGGGAAGCGCGCAGAGTTCGGCCGAGCACCGGGCGGTTACGCGCGGCATTGGTCTTAACCGAGACGACCCCGAACCCTCGTTAATAATGTTGACAGCCTCAACCAGCAAGAACATGCTCGTCGCAGCCGTCGACTTGATTCACAAGTCTGTAAGTTTGCTGAGCAATCCAAATGACAAAGCAGTAGGCGAGGAGGAGTTACGGTGAACGCGAGAGCCAGGAAATTTGTTGTTTTTGTATTGAGTGCGAGCCTGGTGCCCGGCTTGGCTGCGACAGCGTCTTCCTATGAAACTTCTCGGGTCATGGCCCCGGTGTTTCAGCAACCAGACCAGGCAGCTGTTGCTTTGCAAGAGGGAAGGCGCCTGCTCAAACGAGGGAAAGCCGACCAGGCGCTTGGGCCACTGCAAACTGCCCTCAACCTCTACACCGCCGCCAAGAATAGAAAGGGTATCGCGGCCGCACACAACGAGCTGGGCGATCTTTATCTGCGCCAGGGGCAAAACAAGACTGCGCTTGAGCACTATCAACAGGCTTATGACGCACTAACTGGTGCGCTTGGTGAGGAGCAAAGGAACGCAGCTGCAGCCGGCGGGGCTGCCCGTATGGTTGACTCAAGGGCAGCTGTGGCCACGGAAACCGCAGCGAGCGCCAGCGACACCAGCTTCAACGCGAATCTTGTTCTGGCGAAGATTGGTGACACGAATTACCGGCTGGGCCAGATGGGTCCCGCCGCGGCCGCCTACGCACGGATGAATCCGAAAAGGCCGGAGAGTGCCACCAAAAAAGCCGGTGGCATGTTTGCCAAGTTGGCCCCTTCCATCGTTCTCGGCAACGCCACTGATAGCGCCACTGTCGGCTCAGCGGCCGGGGCTGTCGGCGGGGCGCTGGTGGCGAAGAACGAGCTGGATCAGTATCGCATTTCCATCGTTTACATGACCTACGAGTTGGGCATGGGTCGCATTGCGTTTACCGGCAACGATCTTGAGACGGCGCGCAAGCATTTCCAGAACGCCGACGACGCCGGCAAAGGGGCGTTGCCCATGATCGCAAACCTCGGCCAGACGCGCCGTTTTCGCACCGCCGCGCGCACCAGCCTCGCGGACGTCGCCCTACGCCAGCTTGACTACAAAAACTCCGTCAAACTCTACGAACAAGCTGCGAAGGGAGCGAAGGACGATAAGCGTCTGGATTTGATGTGGCCGGCTCAGCTCGGCATGGGCCGCAGTCAATGGGCGCTGGCTTCTCAGGAGAAAGACGCGAAGAAGGCCGGCAAGTTGAGGGAATCGGCTCTCGTTAACTATCAAGATGCAATCTCAACGGTAGAAACGTTGCGCGCGGGCAGTCTCAGGGCGGACGAGTCGCGCACGATATTTCTTAGTACGACGAAGGACGTTTTCGACGATGCCGCAAATGCCTTCGCCGAGATGACTTTGTTGAGTATGCCTGCGCCCGCGGGCAGCAGCTCAAGCGTCGCCGCTGAGGCCTTATCTGGGAAAGCGCTCGAATACGCTGCGGAAGCGTTTACGATTACTGAGCAATCGCGCGCCCGTTCGCTGTTGGACCTTCTTAGCGAAACGAACGCAGCGGTTACCGAGGGTATTCCCGCCGACCTGCTTAAGCGCAAACAGGACAACCTCGACCGGCAGCAGGAAATTGCCGAACAGTTGACGGGAATTAGTTTGACGGCTGACAAGGACAAGAAGAAACCTTCGGACCTGGAAGCCGAGCTGGAAAAACTCCAGACAGATTTTGATGACATCGAAAATCAAATTAGAACGGCCAGCCCGCGTTATGCCAGTCTCACGGCTGGTAAACCGTTGTCGCTTGCCGAGGTCCAGGGGAATGTGCTCGACGACCAGACCGCGTTGCTCGAATACAGTTTGGGATCTGAAAATTCGTATCTCTGGGTGGTAACGAAAAACGGCGTGGCTCTCTATAAGCTGCCGGCAAAGCCCGTTCTCGACAAGCTGGCCACAGATCTTCGCGCACAATTAATCCCGTCAAAACTTCAGCGCCGGATCGTAGGCATTGACGTCATGGCAGATTCCCAGCGTGGGCTGGGTGTTAGCGCCACGCCTTTCGCCGAAGACGCCGCGTCTTTTATCCCGGCGTCTAACGCGCTTTACAAAGCCGTGATCGAGCCGGCGGCGCCAGTGATTGGCGAGAAGCGCCTGCTGATTGTTGCCGATGGCGCACTGAATTATGTTCCCTTCGAAGCGCTGGTTAAGTCGCCGGACAGTGCTGACTATTCTTCGCTCGCGTATCTCATCAAGTCGAATGAAATTATCTATGCGCCTTCCGCGTCGGTGGTCGGAGCAATCAGGCAACAGAACAACAACCGCGGCGGCCGGGCGATGTTGATACTGGCTGACCCGGTGTTCAATTCAAACGACGCGCGGGCCCGTGGTGCTGCTGCCTCGGCAAACTCCTCCGACACGCGCGGGCTGGGAATCCAGAGCGCGTTAACCGACATCGCTGGACAGGACGCGGCTCCAACATCCGATTCCGCGAAGATGCAAGGCTTGCCGCTGGCGCGTCTCGCGGGCACACGAACCGAGGCCGAACAAATCGTCAAACTGGCAAAGACTTCCGGCACGCAAGCGGACGTCTGGCTCGATCTCGACGCGAGTGAGGACAATCTTGACGCGCGCGATGTGAGCAAGTATCGCATCCTGCACATTGCCACGCATGGTTTGTTGAATGCGGAGCGGCCACAGTTTACCGGCCTGGTGCTTTCGCTGGTCGGTAACAAGAACGAAGACGGCTTTCTCCGCACCGATGAAGTTTTTAACCTTCGACTCGGCTCGCCGCTGGTGATGCTTTCGGCCTGCGAGACTGGCCTGGGAAAAGAGAAACGCGGCGAAGGCGTGATGGGCCTGACCCGCGCGTTTATCTATGCAGGCGCACCTACTGTCGGTGTCAGCCTCTGGTCGGTCGCGGATAAATCAACCGCTGACCTGATGACCGACTTTTACAAACGCCTGCTGGCATCACCCGCCAATACGACCCCGGGGGTCTCAGCCTCCGCGGCTATGCGCGATGCGCAACTCGCGATGATCGCCGGCAAGAAATACAGCGCCCCGTTTTACTGGGCGCCGTTTGTTCTCGTGGGCGACTGGCGCTAA
>JBGQJH010000112.1:0-7370 GCA_041498935.1 Pyrinomonadaceae bacterium
ATTACTGGTTGCCGTGTTGGCCGTGGTCCTGGCGCTGCTGCACGGCGGTCTTTTCTTGGCTTTCCTGGTGCTCCTCTTCTTAGCTGTACTGCGCATTGCTCAGGACTACTTTGTCTATCCGCGCTTAATTGGCCAGGGAATACATCTACATCCACTCGCGGTGATCATCGCGATCCTCTCGGGCGCCGAGCTTGCCGGCGTGGCGGGAATTTTCCTGGCGATTCCAGCGGTGGCGATCCTGACGGTCAGCTACCGACACTGGCTCGAACATCGCGGCAGCGAAGGGCTCGCCGATCTCCTGGAACCAAACCCCGTGGAAGCCCCGGCAACGACAAACGATCAGACTCTCCCCTCAGATAGAGACGGGGTTGCTCATCCCGACGCCGACACAACGCCGGAGGAGATGGCCCGCGAACGACCGGACCTCACCACGGGCGAGCTGAAGATGCCGGTAGAGAACTAGAAGAAAACCCGTCCAGAGGGAAGACTGCTGACTAAGACCGCTTTTCCATTAATTCGATGAAACGCGTGAAGTGATGAGCGGCATCGTGAGGGCCGGGTGCAGCTTCGGGATGATATTGAACTGAGATTATCGGTAGCGTCTTGTGGCGCATGCCCTCCACGCAGCGGTCGTTGAGATTTACGTGTGTTATCTCCACGTCGGCAGGAAGACTGTCAGCGACGACCGCGAAGCCATGATTGTGTGAAGTGATTTCCACTCCGCCCGCTTGTAAATCCTTCACCGGCTGATTTCCACCGCGATGTCCGAAGACAAGTTTGAAGGTCTTGGCGCCAAAGGCGCGGCCGAGCAACTGGTGTCCAAAACATATTCCGAAAGTCGGCACCGTTGATTTGATCAACTCCTGGATTTGTTTCACTTCCCTATCCATCGAAGCCGGATCGCCCGGACCATTCGAAAGAAAAATCCCGTCGGGCTTCATGGCCACGACTTCCGCGGCAGTGGTCGAAGCGGGCACAACCGTGATGCGACAACCGAGGCGCGCCAGCTCACGCAAAGAATTTCGCTTAACACCAAAGTCGTAACAGACCACGTGAAAGCGCTCTCGGCCTGCCGGCGCAACCTCGTAGGGCTTTCTGGTCGTGACCAAGCTCGCCAGTTCACGGTTCTCCATTGCCGGCGACTGGCGTGCTTTTTCAATCACGCTTTGCTCGTTGAGATCGGTCGTTGAGATGCAGGCGCGCATCGCGCCTTTGTCCCTGAGGTGTCTGACCAGCGCGCGCGTATCGATGCCTTCAATGGCGACAACGTTCCAGCGCTTCAGGTAAGCATCCAGCGTTTCCTGCGCGCGCCAACTCGAGGCCATGCGGCTCGCTTCGCGCACGACGAAGCCCTCCACCCACGGGCGATCAGATTCAGCGTCTTCGCTGTTGACGCCGTAGTTGCCAATCAGCGGATAGGTCATGCAAACGATCTGACCGGCGTAAGAAGGATCGGTGAGCACTTCCTGGTAACCGGTCATCGAGGTGTTGAAAACCATTTCGCCGGCGCTCTCTCCCGGCGCGGCCCATGAGCGTCCGCGAAAGGTGCGGCCGTCTTCCAAAGCTAGTAATGCTCGATTCAAGTTGCGCATTAGCGAAGTAGTCAGTAGACAGTAGACAGTAGACAGCAGTCAACCGAAGGTTGACGCCTTAACGGAGCGCGAGTAACTATCCAACATTTTGCTTATCTCTTCCAAGGCGACGATGAGAGCACCAGAGTCTCCGTAGCGCAGATCTCTCGCAAGAATCAAATAATAGCGGCACTCCTCCAGAGAGCCTTGCGCGATGTTGTAGAAGCGAACCTTGTCTGCGAGACCACGCTTCTTGAACCCTTCAGCGAAGTTAGCTGGAACCGATACCGCAGCTCGCCTCAACTGAGAAGTGAGGCCAAACAGTTCATGCTTAGGAAAAACTTCTGTAAATCTATAAATCGCCAGCACCCACGCATGAGCCTTGCGCCAGAGCTCGACGTCTTCAAATGTTCTTGATTTCATACCTCAAATTGAAGCGGAGTTCGAGGGTGATTGCAGAATCCAATAGCGGCGTGGAAGGGTGACTGACTACTGACTACTGTCTACTGTCTACTGTCTACTGTCTACTGTCTACTGTCTACTGACTACTGACTACTGTCTACTGTCTACTGACTACTCTTGATAAACTGTTGCGCCTCGTTGAGCCAGCGCTTATCGGCGCGATACTTATAAGCCGGTGCGGTCTTGACGGCTTCGATGCAGGCTTGCATCGAGCTGGCGGCCTCGCGGCGATGGCCCAGGCCGGCGTGCGCGCGACCCATCAGGTAAAGCGCCTCCGGATCAGACGGGCGGTGTTCGAGGAACCTTTCCAGCGCATCGCGCGCGTCTTCAAACTGACCCGCCGCAATGTAAGTCGTGCCAACTTCGCGCCAGATTTCGTGCTGGCTGTGCGCCGGATCGCGGGAAACAACTTGTTCGAAGTTCTTCACTGCGTCAGCGAATCGCTTTTGCAGCAGCGCGATGCGCCCTAGCTGATAATGGGCATCGATCTCCTCGTCGTCGATCTGAACTGCTCGCTCGAAGCGCTCCCGCGCGGCTTCAGCTTCGCCTCGCTGTTGATGAATCAGCCCGAGGTTGTAGTGGGCCGACGCATCCGCGGGGTTTAGCGTTGCCGCCTCCAGGTTTTGTTTGAACGACTCGCGCGCGCGGTGGGTGCGCGTGACTTCTGAAAAGTAGCCCCGAAGCAAGAGAAAAACCATGATGAGCAAGAACGGCGATGCCAGCAGCATGCCGACCAAAGGTATCAATTTGGAAGCGGGAACAAGCAGCCCGCAGCTGATGAAAACAACAATCGTGCACCGGATCCAGGAAAGGCGGAATACTACGCGCAGGGCAATAATCGCCCAAACGGCAAAGATGACCAGCAGAATCATTACCGAGAGGGCGGCCGATAGGAGTTCCGGTTTAAGAATTCCCTGTTCAATTAACGTCAGGACTTCCGGACGCAGCTGGCTGCGTTGCGCCAGGAGAGTCTCCAGCATTCTGTTGGCTAGCGCCTGTTGTACTCCGCTAAGGTTTGCCGCAATGGTGAGGATCGTCGCGCCGAGGCTGGAGGCGGTCAGCGCGTAAAACATGGCGGCTGCCAGCGGCGCATACTCTTGTTGTAGTCGCAGCCGGAAACTTGCGCGGCGCTCAAACAAGTTGGATAGAAACAAGGCCAGCGGACAGAAAACCAGCGCAATGATGACCAGCGACCCCGCTGATTGAATGATTACAGAGAAGATGGTAGCGGGCCTGCCGGGATTCGCAAGGTACCCGAGGTAGAGAAAAGTAATACAGAAGAAAAAGATCGCGTGGGCAATCAGAGCTACCAGGGCAGCTGGCGCCAGCGGCGCCCGATCGCGCACTTCTCGAAGGCCGCGCACCGGCGCGTAAAAGATCATTAACAGGAGCCGTAGCCAATCGAGTGTTTTCAAATCAAGTTCTCAAATGCCGGGTTCGACTATGTTCGACCTATTGTTCGGGGGCTGTGCTCGGTATCTCCTGAGGATTCGGTTGATATCCGGAAGGAGGCGGCGTCGGGGGCGAGATGTTTTCGTGATGGATTACGCTGGCCGCGCGCGGCGGCCAATAACGCAGCAGCGCCTTGCCGTAGATATACTTTTTCGGCACCAACCCCCAGCTTCGCGAGTCGCTGGAATTGTCGCGATTGTCACCCATCACGAAATAGTAGTTTGCCCTGACTATCACTGGCGCCTGGCTCTTCGGCGATAAATTCAACTGCGGGTCCAGATACTTCTCGTCGAGAACGCTGCCGTTGATTCGCACGGTGCCTTCCCGCACCTCAACCGTTTCTCCCGGCAAGCCGACCACACGCTTGATGTAGCTTTTCGACGGATCATCGGGAAACCAAAACACTACGATGTCGCCTCGCTCAATCTTTGGTGCCCAGCGATACTCGTCGTAATAGATCAATTTGTTAACAAAGATTCGCTCGCCGTCATGCAGTCGCGGCAGCATCGAAGTGCCTTCCACTTTCACTGGCTGCACCACGAAAACAACTACCAGCGCAGCGAGCATGAGGGCAAACACGAGATCGCGGAGCAGCAACCGGCCCTCAGCCCAGAGACTATCTCGCGAGGCTTCTTCAGGGCGATGAACTTGAATGTCTTTGTCGTCGTTAATATGAATCCCGCCAAACGGCGGCGGACGACGAGTTCTGATTCCTAACATGTTATGACCGGCGCCGCCTCCCCTTGTAGATCTGTAAATTTGGACAAGTGCGAAATTGGTATTCCTGCCGTCTCAGGGTAATAGTTGAGGTTAGCTTCCACTTAGTTGCTTGTCAAACATGATAAGTTGAGGGCGATATTGGTTCTGTTGAGAGTTCAAGCTTTAGGGTGCCGGCTGCGAATCAGCAACCTGACGGTCGTACTCTGAACAAGACGCAGTGCTGCAACAGTTGACAGTCTTTGCTGCGCCTCTCTATCATCGCTCCCTACAGGTTCGGCTCGACAAAATCTCCCCCTGAGACTCGAACGGAGGCTGAAGGCCGTGATTAAACTAGACATCATCAACCGGGTAGCGGAAAAGACCGGAGTCCCCAAGATGAAAGCGGAGCAGGCGGTGGATGCCCTCTTTCATTCGATGAAGGAAGCGCTCACACGTGGGGAACGAATTGAGCTGCGCGGCTTCGGCGTATTTGTAGTTAAGCCTCGCAAACGCGGCGTGGGACGGAATCCGAGGACTGGCGAGGAAGTGGCCATACCCTCGGGCAAGACAATTCGTTTCAAGCCAGGCAAAGACTTGCAAGTTAGTGATAACAGCAAACCCGAGGGCGAGCCCGATTCGAATTAGAATCCTTTTAACGTTATTTATCGATCCTTAGTATCGATACTTGATTCGCGAGGCTAGAGAACTGGACGCTAATGTCCAGGCTCTGGCCTCAAATATCGAAAAGACACGTGGCCGATATAGGGGCGGACCTGTCCACCCTGGGCGCACACGCAGGTGCACCCTACTACAGAATAAGAACGCAACATGTCAGAATCCGTTCACGCAGTTCCAACATTTGCACCTTCCCGGAAAATGCTTTTGCAGCGGCAAGCTGCCAGCCCCAGCATGCGCGAGTGGATAAAACACACGGGCTTCTTTCTGCTGACTTTCATAACCACCACCTTCGCCGGAATTGTCATAGCCGCTGAAAACGTAAACGTGCCGGAGCCAACTACCTCTGGCGTGCCTGGATACATTTTGTATGTTCCGGAATACTACCGGCGGATTGTCGCCGTGTACCTCTGGCAGGCGATGGCCAATCCCGAGCTTCTCAAATCGGGATTAGCTTTTTCCACCGCCCTGCTGACAATATTGACGGCCCATGAGATGGGTCACTACCTTGCTTGCCGCTATTACGGCGTCAGGGCCACGCTGCCTTTCTTTATCCCGGCGCCCCCACTGTTCCTGGCCGGCACCTTTGGCGCGTTCATAAAGATGAAGTCGCCCATCCCATCTCGTCGCGCGCTGTTTGATATTGGTTTGGCCGGACCGCTGGCAGGTTTCGTTGCCCTGTTGCCAATCGCGCTGGCTGGATTGCTGTCGCTTCACCAAGCGCCGCCGCCCCTGGGTGGTCAGACGATCATATTTAACGACCCTCTGCTGTTTCAGATAATCGCGAAACTCACCGGCGCAAGCCTGGTTGATGCATCGCCGAGTCCGCTTTACATGGCGGCGTGGATTGGACTGTTGGTGACGAGCCTGAACCTGATGCCGGTAAGTCAACTCGATGGTGGGCACGGAACGTTTGCAATATTCGGCCAGCACGCGCACAAGCTAATCGGCCGGTTCGCCTTTATCGCAGTGGCTGTGATGTCGGTCTTGGGATTTATTTGGCATGGCAGCCCAAGCGGTTTTCTTTACACGGTGCTGCTTGGGGTCATGCTGCGAGTGCGCCATCCGGCGCCCCAGGCGATGGAACCATTAGGCACGGCACGCATGGCGGTGGCCATCATCACGCTGCTTGTCTTTGCGCTCTCCTTCGTTCCCTTCCCGATTACGATTCCCTGATCAAAAACCACGAAGACACGAAGGTACTAAGAAGATGGAGAGACTGGCCACTGCTTATTTTTAGTGCCTTCTTGACTTTGTGGTCAATCAATGTGCGGCTTCGGCCGCCGGCAGGAGTCCCTTAATCTCACGCACAACGCGATTCACTTCATCCTGATCGGCCAGCGCGATCATGAAAAACTTGTAGCCTTCGTGGAAACAGATAACGCCGTTGGCGAACAACCAGACGCCACCCAGAAAGGGATTACCACCCACCAGCCAACTGACCGGCGCGCCCACGACGCTTCCCGGTTGCACAATCTGCGCAAACATCACCGCACCGGCCGCACAACTAACAGCACCCAGCAACGGCGCGCCGACATACTTGGTGAGGTTGCGTTGAAACTCCACGCGTTTGCGCTCGGCTTCATCAAGTTGCCCGGCGGCAATTAATTCTTCCTGCTTGCGCAGGTAGTCATTAAATTTCTCGCTCAGTTTTCGCGCCCCAAAAATCGGCAGCGCGGAGTGGGTCAGCCAGTGGGGATGCGCGCCAAGCAATACCGCATCAATACCCGGCAGCGCGGCCCCGATGCGCACGCCCATCACGAGAGAAAACGAAACCAGAGCGGCCTTGCCGGGGTTCTCCTTGATCCATTCGCGCGCCTTCAGAATGCCCTCGGTCGCGGCCGTTGAAGCCCGCGTTACTTTTGCGCCAGCATCATAAAATTGCGAAGCGCGGTCGTAGTAAGTCTTTGCCTCGTCGATCACTTCGCCGGCCTTCTTACCAGCCTTCTTGCCGGCATTGCCCGCAGCCTTGCGAATAACCTTGCCTGCCTTTTCCGCCCCGCGGACGGCTTCGCCCGCCGCTCGTCTTGCCGTGTCTGCTAGGTCGCCCTCGTCAGCCAGGCGTTCGGCTTCAACTCGCAGCTTCTCGGCCCCGGAAGTTATCGTCTCGGCCCCGCGCTTAGCGGCTTCCCCAGCGACGCGCGAGCCTTCGTCTACGAGGTCCGAAAGGGCAAACTTATCGTCCAGCTCGCGGGCCTTCCGGCGCACGGTCTTGTGCCATTCCTCAATTTTTCCCTTGTAATCAGCCATATCAATCAGATGTCAGAGATCAGAGGTCAGAAGTCAAAGGGCGGTCGGATGTCGGCCTCTCGTCAGCGCATCTGACCTCTGACCGCTGACATCTGAACTCTGGCCTCTGACCTCTGCATTGTTGTACGTCTCGCGCTACCGGTGAGTTCATCCTATCATCAGATTCCCGTTTTTAAGAGGCCATTAGTCTTGCGCCGCCATTGGCTTCATGCTAAAGTTCGACTATTCAGAAATTGTCCGCTTACCCAAGAACTCGCCACG
>JBGQJH010000113.1:0-7369 GCA_041498935.1 Pyrinomonadaceae bacterium
CTTGGCGCACTAGTGTACTAGTTTGAATGGTCTCTGTGCGTCCTCTGTGTTCTCTGTGTCTCTGTGGTGAGCAATCGCTAATAAAGATTCACCACAGAGACACAGAGAACACGGAGGTAACACAGAGAAAACTGAAATTAGGACACTATCCACAACAACCGTGGCAGCCCAAACGGCTGGACTACCAGGAATGAATCTCTTCGACGCAATTTTCAAACACGATTCGCTCGAATGTACCGCGATTCTTTTTGAAGAACAGCGGATTAGCTACGCGGAGCTTCGTGAGCAAACGATCCTAATCGCGCGTGCATTGGCTACTTTGGGAATCAGGCGTGGAGAGCGTGTCGCCCTGCTGCTGAATGATTCGCCTGAATTCGTTGCCGCGTTCATTGCGATCTGCTCTTACGGCGCGATTGCGGTTCCCATCAACATGGCGCTGCGGCTTGATGAGCAGCGAGCAATTCTGAACGACTGCACGGCGACCGTCGCCATTGCCGAGGCGGATCTCAGTAAGCTGCTGCTGGCGGACGTGCGGGACAAGTTGCCTCACCTGAAGCAGATTGTTGTGGTTGGTCGCGAGGAAAGCAGGCAAGAATTCACCACAGAGGACACAGAGGAACACGGAGAAGAAGAATTCGAACAAGAAAATCAAGTTGTAAAGAGTTGGTCGTTCGAGGAATTGATGAGCGAGGCGAGGGCGAAATCGCTGGGTCCATTCCCCGCAACAGCCTTTGCTCAGTCAGGCGAGAATCAGCCGGCATTTATTCTCTACACCTCCGGCAGCACAGGCGAGCCGAAAGGCGCCATCCATCGCCAGTCGGACATCTTCTACACGAATGAAACTTACGGCCGCGAGGTGTTGCGACTAAGAGATGGCGACAGGTTGTTCTCGTCTTCACGTCTTCCCTTTGCCTACGGTTTGGGAAACGCCTTCACGTTTCCGCTGCTAAACGGACGCACGACAATCCTCTGCCGCGAAAAACCTTCGCCGGAAGTTATCGCTCGCGTTTTTGCCGACTACAAACCTACGATCTTTTTCGCCGTGCCCGTCGTCTACCGACTGCTCCTGGACGAGCAGAAAAATCACCAGACTACTTCGTCGCTTGATTGTTCGAGTCTGCATCTATGCATCTCTGCAGGCGAGGCGTTGCCGGCACAGCTCGGCGAGGAGTGGGAAAAGACTCTCGGCGTTGCGGTGCTCGACGGTATTGGATCAACGGAGATGCTGCACATGTGGATGTCGAATCACGAGGGCGAAGTCGTCTATGGCAGCAGCGGGAAACTGCTGCAAGGATATGAAGCACGGCTGCTTGACCCGGAAGGAGAGCCTACGCCTCTGGGCACGGAAGGAAATCTTTGGGTGCGTGGGGCGAGTGCCGCAATCGGATATTGGAATCGTCCCGACGCCACCGCCGAGACCTTTGTTGCTGGTTGGGTGCGCACGGGCGATCGCTATCGCTGTAACTCAGATGGTTATTGGTTTCACATGGGCCGTTCGGACGATTGTTTCAAATCGAGCGGTCAGTGGGTGTCGCCGGTTGAAGTTGAGGGAGTCTTGCTGCGTCACGAAGGTGTAAGCCGCGCGGCTGTGGTTGAAGATTTCGACGGCGACGGTTTGCCCTGCGGCTGCGCTTTCGCCGTTCGCGCCGAAGCGTCTGCCGACGACTCTGCGCTCGAGCAAAGTTTACGAGCGCTAGCGCGCGAGACGTTGCCGCGTTTTAAGCAACCGCGGCGGTATGTGTTCGTCGCTGAGTTGCCTTACACTGCCACCGGAAAGATTCAGAGATTCAAATTGCGGGAAAGGCTAAAGACGGTCCAAAGTCCAAGGTCCAATGTCCAAAGTCTGTCTTCCGCTGGTGACGACTAATCATGGGCACTATGTTCGTGCTTTGAGTTTTAGGCTTGGACATTGGACATTGGACATTGGACTTTGGACTATTTGATATGAAAAGCATCCAGGAAACCTACGCGCCGCGGCTCGCGTGTTTTGGCTGTGGGCCGGCGAACGAAAGAGGGCTGCACGTTCGCAGCTTTCCCCGGGGCGAAGAAGTGGTCGCCGACTGGCAGCCGGAAACTTACCAGGAAGCGTTTCCCGGAATGCTGAGCGGCGGCATCACGGGCACCGTGCTCGACTGTCATTGCAACTGGACCGCTGCTTACCATCTGATGAAGCGACTCGGTTTGGATCATCCGCCCTGCACCGTCACCGCTGATTACACAATCAAACTCTTGCGGCCCACGCCTACGGATAAACCAATCCATCTGGTCGCGCGCGTAGTTGAATCGACAGACGACGGGGCGATGGTGGCTGGCGAACTGATCGCGCACGACAAAGTGACGGCAACCTGCCGCGGAACTTTCGTCGCCGTTAAGCCCGGACATCCGGCTTATCATCGCTGGTAGGACAGGCATTCCTGCCTGTCCTCCTGCCCGTGACCTTACAATCATTCGAGCAACAAACCGAAGATTTTCCACTTCTCATTTTCATTTCTCATTTGTCGTCGAATTCGCCAGCCGCGCTAACTCACCAGCCAATTAACTTCACCGTTCCGCCTGGGCCAGGTCAAGTAAGCCACCACACTTGTTTTCAATGAAAAATGAGAATTGAAAAATGATAAATGGAAAATCTATGCCTGTTTGCCAGGCAAGGATGGTTCACACACAGAGACAGGAATGTCTGCCCTACCGGGAAACCCACAGCTCTCTCCTGTGGCTCGCTCCCCTGTAACCGCGTCATCTCACAACTAAACTCCCATCGCGAATTCAGCAGGCCAGGTCTCTCTACCAATGTTCACACAACTACGGCTTGAACTTCTGAAGCTAGTCCGCTCGAGAGGGTTTTACCTGTCGTTCGCGGCTCTGTCCGCGTTCGTGTTGCTGCTGCTCTGGGGTTTCTATTCATATGCGCAACAGAAGACCAGCGGCCTGGCCACCGCGCAATTCAAATACACTTACGAGTCAAAGAGCTATTTCAACGGGCTGACCTTCACGCTCTATTCCCTGATGTTTGCTTTCAGTCTCGTGATACCCATCTTCGTGGCCATGAACGCAGGGTGCCAGGTTGCGGGTGAACGCCGCGCCGGCACGCTGCGCATGATTTGTATTCGGCCGGTCTCGCGCGTTTCGATCGTGCTTTCAAAGTTTCTTGTGGTTGCGATTCACACTTACTTATTGCTGGCCTTCTTCATCGGCCTCAATTTGCTGGTGGGTCTGCTGTTCGTTGGCTGGGGCAATCTGGAGTTGTATCCGGGTCCATTGAATCTGGTAGATGAGCCCGGCCGCCTACTCCGCGACGACGCGCTGTGGCGTTTTCTCTATGCCAGCTTCTCAGGCACCTGGGCGCTGCTGGTCGTTGCCGCGCTGGCGATGCTTCTTTCCGTACTCTTCGACAACCCGGTAACGGCGGTGGCTACGACGCTCGCAGTCTATCTCATGCTCTACATCGTCGGCCGCATCGAATTCTTCGTAAGCCTCAGGCCGTTCTTTTTTACTACCGATATGGATTTCTGGCGCGTTGTTTTGAAACCGGAAGTGCCCTGGCACAACTTTTATCACTACGTCGCAACCTGCGGCGCCTACATCTTCGGGCTCTTGCTGACAGCTGTTTTTGTTTTTGATCGCCAGGATATTACCAACTGAGATGTGGCTTAAGTTTCTGCTCGGCGCTTGCTTCGTACTATCGCTCCTGGGCGCACTGGTTCTCGAGCTCGGGCCGCCACGCGCGGATGCCGGCAGCAGGGGTGACATCCGCGACGTCAGCGACAAAATTGATCGCGGCCAGGATGCCCGGAGCTTGCGCCTGCTGACCTGGAACATCGGCAACGGCGATCTTGAGTCTGAGACGCGCGCACACGCGGAAGATCTGTCCGCCGTGGCTGGGGTAATTATGGATAACGACGCAGACGCCGTGGCGCTTCAGGAACTAACCGGTGAAGATCAACTGAAACTGCTGCTGACGCACTTGAAGAATCACTATCGCGGCTACGTATGCAGCCGGGGCAAAGGGGATCGCGTAGAAGCGGTGCTCGTCAGAGATCGCAGTGACGGAAGCGAGCGTGGCGACCGTAGTGATCGCAGCTTGCGTTTCAGTGACGTCCCCGCGGGCGACAGGTTCGCAGCCGCGGCAACCTTCCGTTTGCACCAGGATGTGCCCGAGATTGTCTTCATCAGTGCGCATGCAGATGCCTTTAGCGCCTCTCGTCGCCGCACGTTTGCCGCGGACGTGGTTGACTGGGCTCGCAGTCGCACCAAAAACGAGCTTGCTTTTGTGGCGGGAGACTTCAATTTCGAAGTCAGCACCAGAAACAAGACCAACCTTTTCACTGACGACGCGAAGCACGACAGCGAATCGTATGCTTATCTGCTGAAATATTTTCGCGATCTGGGACTCGATGCAGGCGAGACTTCCATCAATGACCGGCGCATTGATTACGTCTTTGGCCCTGGGGAAACTGTCTCGCTGCGTCGAGCGGAAGTGTTGCGTGGGGTGGCGGTTGGTCGCATGGATCATTTGCCGTTGCTGGTTGAAGTTGCCTTGTGATCCTTATGAGCGAATCGATTCTACAAACTGAAGGCCTGACGAAGAGATACGGCCATCGTGTGGTCGTTGACCGCCTCTCGCTCTGCGTTGAGCGAGGCGATATTTTCGGGTTCCTGGGCCAGAACGGCGCTGGGAAGTCAACAGTGATCCGCATGGCCCTTGGGCTCGTCCGGCCTACGCGCGGTCGGGTTCTCCTTTTCGGACATGACATGCGCAGGCATTCGCTGCGGGCGTTGGGCCGCGTGGGCGCTATCGTGGAATCGCCGGCCTTCTATGAAAACTTTTCCGGCTGTGACAACCTGCGTATCTTCGCGGCAATGTCCGGCGGCGCCAAGCGCAAACAAATCGAGGAGACGCTCAGTTTAGTCGGCTTGCTGGAACGCGCTCACGATCCGGTTCGCACCTACTCCCACGGAATGCGACAAAGGCTCGGCATAGCGCAGGCACTCTTGCCGAATCCGGAATTCATAATTCTTGACGAACCGACGGACGGTCTCGATCCGCAGGGCATTCGCGAGGTTCGTTTGCTGTTGCCGCGTTTGCGTGATGAACTCGGCCTGACGATCCTGCTCTCCAGTCATCTTCTTCATGAGGTTGAGCATGTTTGCAACGCGGTCGCGATTATTGATGAGGGCCGTCTCCTTTATCAGGGCGCGATCGAAAGCCTCATCGCTAAAGAAAAGTTGGTAAAGATTACTGTCCAGCCACTTGAAACTGCTTACCAACTGCTCAGCCGCGACTCGACGCTCTCGATCAGCCGAAACGGCTCCGAGTCGCTCTACCTGCGTGGGCCGAGCGAATGCATCCCACGCGTCAATGCGCAGTTGGTTGCCCATGACATTCGCGTCATGGAGCTCGCGCCCCAACGCGCAACGCTCGAAGAGATGTTCCTGAAGCTTACACAGGTCAGACCAGCCGCGGACTAACGCGGATGACACGAATCTGAAAGCGTCAAGAGCGGGGGCAAGCCCACCTTCCTGACCTTGAGCTAATCAAACTAGACATGAAATTCCGGATTGAACGGCTTTCAAGGAGAGTACAACTAGCTAGTCAAAGCATCTCTCAGGTTAGGAAGGTGGGCTTGCCCCCGCTCCGTCGTCCGTTCAGCCGTTGCATGCAGTTGACCAAATCCGCGCTAATCTGCGTTCATCCGCGGCCTCGATCGGTTTGCTTACCCAATTCTCTGACAGGTATCATTCCCTTCCCAAAGCTCGCAACCAGTTTTCCTAAAGGACATTCATGCCAGACCTCTTTCATCGACCCCGCCGCCTGAGAAGAACCGAAAACCTGCGCGCGCTGGTGCGCGAAACGCGCCTGGCTCCGGTGGATTTCATACTTCCACTGTTTGCCTGCGCTGGTGAGAAGGTGCGCCGCGAGATTCCGTCAATGCCGGGCGTACACAACCTCTCGGTCGATGAAATTGCCAGGGAAGCTGCCGCCGCCGCCGAGATTGGCGTCAAGGGAGTAATTCTGTTTGGTCTTCCGGAAGCGAAGGATGAAGTTGGCTCGGGCGCCTATCACGAAAAAGGAATTGTGCAGCAGGCGGTACGCGCTATTCGAAACTCCGCGCCCGATCTTGTGATCATGACCGACACGTGTCTTTGCGAGTACACCTCACACGGACACTGCGGCGTCGTGCGCGATGGTGAAGTATTAAACGACCCATCGCTGGAGCTATTAGCCCGCACTGCCGTCAGCCAGGCTGAAGCCGGCGCCGATGTGGTCGCGCCATCGGCGATGATGGACGGACAGGTCGGCGCGATTCGTGAAGCGCTCGACGACGCGGGGTTTGATCAGGTCGCGATCATGGCTTACGCGGTTAAGTATGCGTCCGGTTTTTACGGGCCGTTTCGCGAGGCTGCTGACAGTGCGCCCGCGTTTGGCGACCGCCGCGCCTACCAGATGGATCCTGCAAACGTGCGTGAGGCTATGCGCGAAGCTGAACTCGACTACGCCGAGGGCGCGGACATCCTGATGGTGAAACCCGCGACCTGTTATCTGGATATCCTAAAGATGCTGCGCGAGGAATTTGATCTACCCACAGCCGCCTATCACGTCTCCGGCGAGTACGCAATGATTAAAGCTGCGGCGCAAAACGGCTGGATCGATGAGCAGCGCGTGATGATGGAGACGCTCACCAGCATCAAACGCGCCGGCGCAGACATTATTCTTACCTACTACGCACGCGACGCGATCAAGTTGCTTTAATCAGAACCGGGAGCAGTAGCGACCGGGTGGTCGTTAGCTGGAAGCCTGACACATTTTTCGCTCTTTCTTCCGCAACCTGAACCCGGTCGCTACAGCTCCCGGTTCTGATAGGAGTGAAATCCTTATGAAACCACTCATCACCCTTGTTGCCCTGCTTGTCTTTGTCATAGCCGTTCCCAACACGCCGGCACAAACAACTGCTGACGCTCAACTCGTCTCTGCGATTGCAAAAATCAAAGCCATCGACAATCACGCGCACCCCTTGCGTTACGTGGCGGCAGGCGAGAAGCCAGACGATGAATTCGACGCGTTGCCGCTTGACGCGATCGGGCCTATTCCGCTGCCTGTTCGTCTAAATCCAGGGAACGCGGAATTCATTAACGCGTGGCGCGATCTTTACGGCTATAAGTACGACGACATGAGCGAGGCTCACGTGCGCGAGTTGCTTCAGACCAAGCAACGGGCGGCGCGTGAACAAGGCGAGAAGTTTCCGGTTTGGGCCCTCGATCAGCTTGGCATCGAAACGATGTTTGCTAACCGCGTGGCGATGGGACGAGGCCTGGTAGCACCGCGCTTCAGATGGGTGTCGTATGTCGATGCCTTGATTTTCCCTCTGAGTAA
>JBGQJH010000114.1:0-7367 GCA_041498935.1 Pyrinomonadaceae bacterium
GCGGTATCGATCTGGAAAATATCGCTTCCGTAGTAGCAGCAGGTGCGGAGATTATCGTAGCTGGTTCTGCGATTTTTGGCGCCGCTAATCCGGAAGCGGCCGTACAGGGATTGCGCGAAGCAACCGTGCAATGGGTCTAGGCATTTTTGATTTCCGATTTCTGATTTCCGATTTAAGGGTCAATGCTGGAAGACCACTCGGATGCGAAATAGTTATCGCCTAAAAGTGTCAGGCGGCAACTGGCAATCGGCAGCAAGCCATACTCAGTTAGAGAAGTTTTGGAGGTTTTAGTTATGCATTCGCGCTTTGCTATTCATTTGGTAATTTGCGCCGCGCTCATCCTGGCTTTGGCTGGGGGCGCGCTGGCACAGGGCGGCGGCACCCAGAGCGAGCTTTCGGCGCTTCAACGTCTGGACGTGATGCGATCAAAGCTCGATTCGATGCGGCGCTCGCTCACTAGCGCGATTTCTTCAATGGAGCCAAAGAGCGCGAGCCCGGGCGAGAAGAAGAATCCTGACGATCCGCGCGAGAGGCTGCGTGGCCTGGATAAGGAAGTAGGGTCGCTCATCAATGAAAATAGCGAAGTGCGCGGCAAGCAGGAACGTTCCGAACGTTATGATCAGACGATTCTGGATCGAATGGAAACTTCAGTGGCAGATCTAAATACCCGCGTGCAAGCCGCACTACTGGCAACCGCGAGCGCCAGGACCGGTGGAGTTGCCGACGTCACCGCGCCGGCCAAAAAGAAAAAGAAGGGCCGTTTCTTCGGTCTCTTGGGCGGCGGTGGCGACGATAAGTATGAGGAGTTGACGGGCACAGTGGCCCCTGGACGTGATCGCGTACTCTTCGAGGAAGCCGCTAAAGAAGTAAGAAAAGGAAATCATGAAACTGGCCGGCTTCTCTTTTCGACAATCATCAATACCTACCCTGACTCGGCGTTTCTGCCCCTGGCAAAACTCGCGATCGCGGACTCTTTCTATCTCGAAGGAACAACGGCCTCTCTGGTTCAAGCGGCGCAGGGCTATTTAGACTGGCTTACTTTTTTCCCGACGGACCCACTCGCCGACGATGCAATGCTGAAAGTCGCCGAGTCTGAAATGAGACAGATGGGTCTCTCGGATCGCGACATAACTCACGCGCGCAAAGCCGAGCAACGACTGAAGGCGTTGCTACAGCAGTATCCGCAGACCGATCTTCGTCCCATCGTTGAAGATCACCTGCGTGAAACGCAGGAAAGTTTGGCGATGCACGGTTATCAGATTGGAAATTTCTATTTGGAGGCTCGCTACCAGGGCCATAAGGGTGGCCTCAAAGGAGCACAGTCTCGCTACAAGGAAGTAATTGACAAGTATCCAAACTTCTCGCTGAGAGACGAGGTGCTCTTTAAGTTGGGTTACACCTACCAACAGGAAGAAGAGCCGGACGAAGCTGCCAGATACTACCAGGATCTGCTGCGTAATTTTCCCAACAGCGATTACGCCGACAAGGCGAAAGAGCAGTTGAGCATTATCGGAGTGCCGATTCCTGAGCCCGATCCGGCCAGGAAGAATATTGCCCCGCCGGAAAAGCCCGGCCTTATGGGAAATTTGCTTCAACAGGTAATGGGAAGAGCTGAGGTAACAGTCGGTAAGGATGGAATACTGATTAGCAGGGACAAGAAAGAGGGCAACAGCGATTTGATCGACGAGGCCCTGAAATACAATGGGCAACTGCCGACCAATGTCACCCCGCAGGCGCCTGTGCAACGTACGACTCGTCCGGCTCCGCCAAATCCAAGCCCAAAACCGACAACGCAAAATGCGACCCAACCCACTCCAATTGCGCCGGCAACTTCAGTTCCCAGGGAAATAAAACCGTAAACGCAACAGCATCGAGTCATTCGCGTTTTTGCCTGGCCCGTCGTGATCTCATGACGGGCTTTGCTTTAGCTTGGTTGAATCTTTCACTTTGCTCCTTGCTCATTGCCACCGAGTTGACGGATGATTCAAACTGGAGATCTGACAGTGCCGGAAACTTCCACCGCCTTAACTGCAAGCGTTCAGTCTGAACTGACACGTCGTCACAAGACAACGGCGACGACAGTTCTGTCACTATTGGTCGCGGTGGTCCTTTTGTGTGTTCTTGCGTTCGTAAGCCGGAAATTTCTAACGGAGCAGAATAATCCATCGCTCCATATGCCAGTCCTAATTACTATTTTGATTTTCGGATTAGGTGCAATTGCGTTTCGCCGGACTAAGTTTGCGACGATGCGGTTGCAAGATATCGCTGCGCTTCAGGGGGCCTCTGGACTTTTGATCTCCTTGCAAAAAGCTACTCTTCAAGTCGCTCTCATCGGAGCAGCAGTTGCAGTCATTGGTTTCGTAGCGACGCTTCTCACGGGAGACGCCTCTTACACCGTTAGAGCGGGAGTCGTAGCCGCCGGAATATTACTTTATTGCTACCCGGTCCGGTCCTCATGGGAGCTGGTGGTCCGGCGATTCACTTCAGAGAATGATTTTAGCCCAGTAGAAAACCTCGGCTAATCCGACTAAAAGGGCAAGCCCCTCCCCAACCAGTGAAACCACCCTCTCTCAGCCTTCCTTCATTTGCCAAGATCAACTGGAGTCTGGAAATCCTCGGCAAACGCCCAGACGGCTATCACGAAGTAAGAACGCTACTGCAAACAATTTCACTACACGACGACTTACATTTCGAGCTCAGTGAAGAGGGTGGGATATCACTCTCGTGCGATCGGCCGGATATTCCAACTGATGACCAGAACCTTATCGTGCGCGCTGCTCACGCATTGAAGGATCGCTACGGAATCCATCAGGGCGCGCGCATTAGGCTTGAGAAAAGGATTCCGGTAAAAGCGGGACTCGGAGGCGCTTCGTCAAACGCCGCCGTTTCGCTTGTAGCGCTGGCGCATCTGTGGAGCATCGACGCAACTGCGCCGGCGCTTCTGGAGACTGCTAAATACCTGGGCGCGGATGTGCCGTTTTTCCTGTTGGGCGGTCGCGCACTGGCAACCGGTATAGGGGCGACACTTTCTCCACTGGTTGCGAGTGAGGATAACGAAGTCCAGCACCTTATCGTAATCACGCCAAAGGCGCCGGTTTCAACAGCTGAGGCCTATGCGGCGCTGAGTTCACCCGCCTTGACAACAACGAATACGGACCCTATTCTTTCTAGTTCGCATGGCGTCGCAAATTCCGGAGATTCGTCACTGTGGTCTCTTGCCGGTAGTTCGCAGGACGACTTGAAGAACGATTTTGAGTCTGTGATCTTTGATATTGAGCCTGAGATTAGACGAACTAAAAAGACCCTACTTCAGGCTGGTGCTCTTGGCGCTTTATTAGCTGGAAGTGGTTCGAGCGTATTTGGTATCTTTGCCGACCGGGAAGACCAGCAGCGGGCCGTTAACGAAATTCAATTGGAAGCGGGCTGGCGCATCTTTCCTTGTGTTACAGTGTCGCGGAATGAATACGTCCGCCGCGCTCTTGGTTCCTGGGATATTCTGTTCTTACGCTCTTTCAACTTTGGATCTGATATTGGGGCGTAGCCAAGTGGTAAGGCACCGGTCTTTGGAACCGGCATTCGTAGGTTCGAATCCTCCCGCCCCAGCCATTTTTAAGTTTCGAGTTTAGAGTTTCGGGTTTCGACTTCTTCAGTTGTGACTCGAAACGCGAAACGCGAAACCCGAAACTCTAAACTTCTTATGGGAACAACTGGCGGCATTAAGGTCTTTTCGGGAAACGCAAACCCGAAACTGGCAGAAGAGATTGCCCGGCATCTGGGTTGTGACATGGGGCGGGCCTTCACGGAACGATTCTCCGACGGGGAATTCAATTTCCAGATCGACGAGAACGTGCGCGGCGGCGATGTTTTTATTGTTCAGCCAACCTGTCCGCCCACTGACGAGCATTTGATGGAACTGCTGATAATGCTCGACGCGTTTCGTCGCTCGTCGGCCGAGCGCATCACGGCAGTTATTCCGTATTACGGTTACGGCCGCTCGGATAAAAAAGATCGGCCGCGCGTGCCAATCTCGGCGAGGCTGGTGGCGAACCTGATCACCGTAGCCGGCGCCGATCGCCTGTTGACGATCGACCTGCATGCCGCGCAGATTCAGGGGTTCTTTGATATCCCGGTTGACCACCTTTACTCGGCGCCGGTTATGATCGGTTACTATCAGGAGAATCCGTTGCCAAACCTGACGGTGGTGGCCCCTGACACTGGCGGTGCCGAGCGCGCGCGCGCATATGCCAAGCGGCTGGATGCAGAACTGGCGCTGTGCGACAAGCGGCGCGAGAAGGCGAACGTGGCCGAGGTGATGAACGTCGTCGGCGACGTGCGCGGTCGCAGTTGTTTGATTGTCGACGACATGTGCGACACGGGTGGCTCGTTGACGAAAGTGGCAAAAGCGTTGAAGAATGCTGGAGCCGAAAGAATTCATGCGTGCTTCACGCACGCGGTTTTATCCGGACAGGCAGTGAAGCAGCTCGATGAGTCTGAAATCGAGCGGATAATCATTACGAACACGATTCCGTTACACGATCACGCGTGCGAGTTGAAAAAAATAGAAGTACTTAGTATCGCGCCGCTTCTGGCGAAAGCGATCAAGTCGATCCACGAGGAAACCAGCGTTTCCTCGCTCTTCGTTTAGCGAAGGGCAAACACTGATGGCTTGAATAGGAGTCCATCAGCGATCTCCCGGGAGCGCAGACATCCTGTCTGCTCTTTAAGATTGCAGGCAAGATGCCTGCGCTCCCAGGGGATCGCTGAACGTCTGTAAAGAGGAGTAGTCATGGCAGAACAGAAAGACATTACGGTGCAAGCCACAACGCGAGCAGGTCGCGGCAAGAATGATGCGCGACGTACCCGGCGCGCGGGAATGGTTCCGGTTTCCGTTTATGGCGGCGAGGGCGGAAGCGTGGCAGCGCTTGTCCCATTGAAGGAGTTGGCGGCGATTCTTCGCTCCGAGTCTGGCCGTAACACAATCTTCACGATCGACATTGAAGGTGTCGGGGCCAGTGAGGTGATGTTTCATGAGCGCCAGATTGACCCCGTGCGCGGCCGTCTCATCCACGCTGATCTCACCCGGCTGGTGAAAGGTCAGAAGATTGAAGTTACGGTGCCGCTGCATCTCGTTGGCGAGGCCTTTGGCGTACGCGAAGAGCAGGGGGTGCTGGAGCAGATTATTCGCGAGATTGAAATTCGCTGCGAGCCCCGTGAAATTCCCGATGTGATAAACGTCGATGTTTCAAGTCTCGGCGTTCATGATGTGCTTCATGTATCCGACATCCAGGTCGCCGAGGGTATCGAAATACTTAACCCGCCCGACAACGTGATTGCGACCGTCGGCATAGTCAAGGAAGAGCCTGTGGCCGTCCCTGTGGTCGAGGCTGAAGCTCCTGCCGAGCCGGAAGTAATCGGCAAGGGCAAGAAGGAAGATGAAGAAGACGCCGGAGAAGCCGAGAAGAGCAAGAAGGACGAGAAGGGCAAGAAGGAGTAGAGACATTTTCGATTTCCAATTGCCGACTAGCACCCCAACGGGGCTGCCCCGTTGGGGACCCCACATTGCCGATTTTGAGTTTGGCTGGGAGCAATTGGTGGTCGGAAGCCGGCGGGCGATTGTCTCTTAAATTGGCAATTGGCAATTGGCAATCGGCAATATTTGGTCGTTGGCCTGGGGAACCCGGGCAAAGAGTATGAGTGGTCGCGCCACAACCTCGGGTTCATGCTGATTGACAAACTAAGTAAGGACACGGGGTTTGTTAAAAATCGACGCGAATGCCAGTCGCTGGTCTCCAGAGGAGAGGTTGAAGGTCGCGCGGTCAAACTGGTAAAGCCGCAGACCTACATGAACCTGAGCGGAGAAGCGGTTGCCTGTCTGCTTGCGAAACACAGGCTTGCAGAGCCTGGCGAGAACTTGATCGTGATATCGGATGATTTGGCGTTACCGTTTGGGAAGATTCGCATTCGAGCAAGGGGTTCGGCCGGTGGCCACAACGGCCTCAAGTCGATCATCGGAGCGATCGGCACGCATGAGTTCACGCGGCTGCGAATTGGCATTCAACCTGAGCATCCGATCTCCGATGCCAAACGATTTGTGCTTGATTCCTTTTCCGGCGCTGCGAGACCGGAAGTCGAAAAGATTTTGGACAGAAGCGCTGCGGCATTGCGTGCCATCCTCAAGGATGGTGTTTTGAAAGCCATGACGGAATACAACCCGTGAATAGTGAATCGCAAGTCGTAAATAGTTCAAAAGCGTCGGACAGCTTTACCTTCTATTCACGATTTACGATTTACGATTCACGGCCAAGGAGAATATTTTGGAAACGATAAGACAATACGAAGTGGTATTCATCGTCGACCCCACGGCGGACGATGATGAAGTGACACGACTTACCGAGAGTCTGAAGCAGATTGCTACGGATCAGGGCGGCACCGTCACTAAAACCGAGAGTATGGGCAGGCGGCAACTTGCTTACGAGATTCTTCATAAAACCGAAGGCAGTTTTGTGTTATTGGAAATTGAAGGATCGGGCAAAGAGATTGCCGAGCTGGAGCGGCGCATGCGCGTAAACGATCGCATCATTCGCTACATCACGGTGCGGGTTGATGAGGATCGCCGACGCGCAGAGAAGTTCAAAGCGAAACGAGCTCGCAAAGCTGCGAAGAGACCGGGTGGTCAGGACGAACAAAGGCGAGGTTCGGCGCCCGAATTTGTTCGCCCCGAAGCCGCCGGGGCAGAGGAAGACGCCGCGTAAGCAAGGCAAGAGGAAATGCGCGGTGGCTGGTGAAGCTGGGAGCGCAGACATTTTGTCTGCCGCAACGTTCGTCGCCACGTAGCAGCAGGCAAGATGCCGGCGCTCCCAGCGCTTACGGTTCACAGTTCACGATTACTTTTTAAGAGGTAAATATGTCAACAAATTATGAAGACCGAGACCGAGGCCGGCGTTATAACGGCGGAGACGAGGATTTTGACCGTGGTCGTCCTTCGCAGGGCGGGCGCGGGGGCAGCCGGGGCCGCTTTCGTCGGCGCAGAATCTGCCGGTTTTGCATTGAGAAGGTAGATATCATTGATTTCAAAGACGCCAGGTTTTTGGGAAACTTCATCCCGGAACGCGGCAAGATTCTACCCCGGCGGATTTCTGGCAACTGCGCCATTCATCAGCGCATGCTCGCCGAGGCAATCAAACGCGCGCGCAATATCGCGTTACTGCCCTACACGACTGACTAAAGTCGGATCGGGAACGGACTAAGGAAGGAGCTGCCGACATGGCGCACACTAGAATACTTTTAAGACAAGACGTTGATGATCTCGGCGCCCGCGGTGAGATAGTTCGCGTTAGAGCGGGATACGCACGCAACTATCTGCTGCC
>JBGQJH010000115.1:0-7334 GCA_041498935.1 Pyrinomonadaceae bacterium
CCGTCGTCGAGTTTATTCCCATGAATCACTGCGTTCGTTACCGCCTCGCGGACTGCCATGTCTACCCCGAAGGCGACGTCTTCACCAATTCCCAGTCGATTCATGAATTCAGAAACTGCGGCGGCGGCTTCATCAACAGCCTCAACGCGGCTGGGGAATTTGAGCTCATTCGTCTCTGGAGTCACATCTAAGGTCACAATAAAAAGACATGGCCGGTCCAGGAGCCATTGTGTTTGGATCCTGGCTTTTTTGAACTCCAAAAGCTACGGAAGATCGAGGGTTTAACACGCGGGCGCATCGCGTGTCAAGAAGGTTACCGAAGCGGTAGTGCTCTGTTAGCGGAGCATTACCACCGAAGCAGTAATGGCGTAGTTTGAGTTGGCCCGAAACGCTTCAGGTTTCCACTCCGCGGTGAGATAGCCCTTCAGTGGTGAGACATCGCAAGGTAAGATTACGCGATGAAGATTAGCCCGGCACGGCGGATAAAGGGAAAAGTTCGTCTACCCGGAGATAAATCCATTTCCCATCGAGCAGTCCTGGTTGCCGCACTGGCAAATGGGGAATCCCACGTTCAAAATTTTTCTACCAGCCAGGATTGTGCTTCTACTCTGGCGTGCCTTCGTGAGCTTGGCGTTTCAATTGAACGAAAGGGAAACGATGTTTGCGTTGCTGTTAACGGCAGCTTGCGCGCGCCGGCCAAGTCTCTTGACTGTGGTAATAGCGGCTCGACCATGCGCATGCTTGCGGGCATACTCGCGGGCCAGGACTTTGCTGCCACGCTAACTGGCGACAACTCCCTGCAATCGCGTCCCATGAAAAGAATCATCGAGCCGCTCGAAATGATGGGAGCGCGCGTCGTTTCGCAGCAGGGCCGGCCACCGTTACGAATCGAAGGCCACCGGCCGCTCGAGCCAATCACTTACGAACTGCCTGTTGCCAGCGCTCAAGTCAAAACGTGTCTGCTGCTCGCCGGTTTGTTTGCGAATGGGCGCACTGAAATCAGAGAAACACTCGGCATCACGCGTGACCATACTGAGCGGATGTTGCAATGGTTTGGAGCGCCAATCGAGATCGTGCAAACAAGGGAGAAGCGATCGTCGACCTGTGCGGTTGTCGGCCCTGTGGGCCTTGCAGCACACGGGGTGCGCGTTCCCGGCGACTTTTCATCTGCCACTTTCTTTATCGCCGCCGCCGCTCTTCTGCCGGGCTCTGAATTGGAAATCGAAGCGGTGGGTTTGAATCCAACTCGCACTCAGTTTCTCGCGACACTACGTTCGCTGGGCGCGAAGATTGAAATTACGGCAACACGTGAAGACTGCAACGAGCCGGTAGGCACGGTTCGCATTCAGGGAACAGACTCGCCCGGGGAGATGCAAGACGGATCAGCGATTACCATTGAGGGGCAAGTGGCGGCCAGGTTGATCGACGAGCTGCCGCTGCTTGCGGTGGTCGGAACCCAGACGCCTGGCGGCCTGGTCATTCGCGACGCGCGGGAGCTGCGCCTTAAAGAAACTGATCGGATTGCGGCAACTGTGAAAAACCTGCGCGCAATGGGGGCACAGGTTGAGGAGTATGAGGATGGACTCGCCATCGCTAGACGCGCGCGTCTGCAAGGCGCTCGGCTTGATTCGTACGGGGACCATCGAATCGCGATGGCCTTCAGCGTGGCAGCGCTGCTGGCGGAAGGTGATTCTGAGATATTTGGCAGCGAGTGTGTAGCGATCTCTTTCCCGGAATTCTTCGACTGCCTGGAATCGGTAGTAGAAAGATAACCAGTTTCGGAGCCAGGCTGCTGCAAAGACTGCAATCCCGAGTTGAACTCGGAAAACTCGTTTAGATGTTTTCGTCGTGACTAATCAAACAATCGTCATCATCGGCTTCATGGGCTCAGGCAAGACAACGGTGGGCAATGCACTGGCCCGCCTGCTCGATTGTCGCGCGCTCGATTTGGACTCGTTCATAACTGAATGCGAGCAGCGAGGCCCCAAAGAAATAATTGAGCAGGACGGCGAAGAAGCGTTTCGCAGGATAGAAACGCGCGCGCTGCGCGAAGTGTTGTTGGAAGCCTCGGCCGGCGTTATTACTGTTGGCGGTGGCGCCTGGACTGTAGCAGAGAATCGCAAACTTATCGCGAGTCAGAAGGCGTTCACAGTGTGGCTGGATCCCTCCTTTGAGTTGTGCTGGAAGCGGATTGAATCCGACGCTGAACTGCGTCCGCTGGCGCCTTCCCGCGGGCTGGCGCAAACACTCTACGCCGCGCGTCGTCCCGTTTACGAGTTGGCGAACGCGAGGGTACCTGTCTATGAGAACGAAAGCGCCGAGGAGATCGCGAAGCAAGTGGCTCGCGCCGCCGCCTGGAAGGCTGCCAGATAGTAGCCGGTGGTCAGAGCGTAGCGCAGACCACCGGAAGACGTTTGAAAAAGGTAGCACCCTGAACGGCTGCGAGAAGGAAGGGAACGTGAAATACCTTTGCGGGCAAATGATGTGGCACCCCTTCCCAGGGTGCTGTTATTTGCCCCCTGTTACCGGTGGTCTGCGCTACGCTCCGACCACCGGCTACTGTCTTGCAGCCTTTCAGGCTGCTGCTGCCTGTCACCAGCCTTTCAGTGTGCGATCAGTTCTCCACCTTCCTTCATCGCCACTATCTCAATTTTTTTGAACAGGTTCAAAAAATGCTTGACAGCCGTACGGGTACGGAGTATGTTGCAGTTGAACACGTTCAATTCCGAGCGTCGTTCCCAAAAGGAGGCTGTTATGCCGGTTGAGATCATCACTTACCTGGTTTATCTGGCAATAAGCATTGCCTTGACTATCTGGGTCGCGCACACGCTGCACCAGAACGGCCGGGTGTTTCTGGTGGACGTCTTTCACGGTAATGAGCCGCTGGCGGATTCGGTTAATCATCTGCTGGTCGTCGGCTTTTACCTGATTAACCTCGGGTACGTCAGCCTGGCTCTCAAGCTTGGTTACAACCTGGCCTCGGCGCAGGAGGGCATTGAGGCCTTGTCTATGAAGGTGGGGATGGTGCTGCTCGTGTTGGGCGGAATGCACTTCTTCAATCTCTTCATCTTCAGTCGCATGCGCCGCCGGGCTACGCTTCGCAACGGACCGCCGCCAGTCATGCCCGATGCTTTTACGGCGGTGCGGGAGGCCTGAGCCATGTCGTCGCTGACAGTACTTTACGATCCTGCTTGCGGGTTGTGCCGGCGAGTGCATGAATGGCTTGAGGAGCAACCCAAATTAGTTGAATTGACTCTCGTGCCAGTTAAATCTGACGAGGCGCGGCGTCGATTCCCAAGCCTCGACCACGAGCCCACCTTAAACGACCTGACAGTGATCAGCGACCAGGGTGCGGTTTATTTCGGCCCCAAGGCGTGGGTCATGGTCCTCTGGGCGCTTTGCCGGTATCGCGAGTGGTCCTACCGCCTCGCTTCGCCCGAGTTATTGCCGACTACGCGGCGAGTAGTCTCAATGATCTCGCAGCATCGGTATCAGATCAGTCGGGCCGCCGGCTGGTCGAGGTAACGAAATGAAGATTTCCAAAAAATCAACCACGACCAAGACAGCGAAGGGTGAACAGACGAAAGCGCTCATCCTGAATACTGCTTTGGAAATGCTTCACGAGCGCGGCTACGAGCAGACAACCATGCGCGCCATTGCCGAGAAGGCGGGGGTGTCGCTCGGTAATGCCTATCATTACTTCGGCTCGAAAGATCACCTCATCCAGGCGTTCTATCACCGCACGCATGAAGATCACTTGCGAGCGTCGCTGCCGGCGCTGCAAAAGGAATCGTCTTTGAAAGCGCGCCTGCTTTCCGTGATGCGGCTCAAGATTGAAACGCTTGAGCCGTATCATGAATTTGCCGGGGTCCTGTTCCAGACTGCTGCCGATCCACACAGCCCACTCAATCCGTTCGCTCACGCGGCGGCGCCCGTGCGGCGCGACAGTATCAAGCTCTTCGAAGGGCTGGTGGCGGAATCCAAGGCACGCATCCCCGACGATCTGCGCACGGAGCTGCCCTATCTGCTTTGGCTTTACCACATGGGGATCATTCTCTTTTGGATTCACGATCCTTCACGCAAACGCGCGCGAACCTACCGGCTGATTGACCAGACCGTCGATCTTCTGGACAAGCTCATCTCGCTGGCAAGCAATCCACTCATGCGGCCGGTGCGCAAAAAGGCCCTCCGGCTGGTTGCGGAGTTACGAGATGACCTGACTCCCGGTTCAAGTGATGCGGTAAGCGACGAAGAGACCGAAAGCGAGGATCAATGAAAGTTGTAATCCCGGGCGGTTCAGGTCAGGTGGGGACAGTTCTGGCCCGTGCGTTTCACCAACGCGGCGATGAGGTTGTTGTTCTTAGTAGAAACCTGACCGACGCGCCGTGGCGCCTGGTGAAATGGGATGGCGAAACATTAGGCGACTGGACTTCCGAAATAGAAGGCGCAGACACGATCATCAACCTCGCCGGGCAGAGTGTCAACTGTCGCTACACCGCGGAGAACCGCCGCATCCTCATCGACTCACGAGTGAAATCAACGCGAGTGGTCGGGCAGGCCATTGCTCAGGCAAACAATGCCCCGCGCGTTTGGCTTCAGGCCAGCACCGCAACGCTCTATGCCCACCGCTACGACGCGCCCAACGACGAAGCAACCGGAATCATCGGCGGCTCGGAACCGAATGCGCCGGACACCTGGCGCTTCAGCATCGATGTCGTGAAGAAGTGGGAACGCGAACTCAACGCCGCCGCAACGCCACACACGCGCAAGGTGTTGATGCGCTCAGCAATCGTCATGGCTCCGGCTCGGGGCGGTTCCTTCGACATGCTCTTGCGCCTGGTGCGGTTTGGACTCGGCGGGCGCGCCGGGGATGGGAAAGAGTATGTCTCCTGGATCCATGACCAGGATTTTGTGCGAGCCGTAGATTGTCTGATTCAACATGAGGACCTTGAAGGACCGGTCAACCTCGCTGCGCCAAACCCTCTACGAAACGCAGAGTTCATGCACACTCTGCGAAAAGCGTGGGGCATACCGTTTGGGCTGCCGGCGACCACCTGGATGTTGGAGCTGGGGGCATTCGTTCTTCGCAGCGAAACGGAACTCATCCTTAAAAGCCGTCGGGTTATCCCGTCGAGACTGCTTCAGGGGGGCTTCACCTTTCAATTTCCGACCTGGGCCGAGGCCGCTCGCGAGCTCTGCACGAGATGGCGCGAGGGCGGTCGGAAGCCTTGAACGACAACTGACCTTGAAAGCCTCACTGCCACTATTTCGGAAAAACTAAAAGCCCCGGCTAATATCTCTGGCGGCTCCGGGCCTTTCGCCGCCCACGGAAGTTGTTGGCAACCTTAACAGCTGGTGTTAGAATCCGACACTTGTTTTACTGGGTTCACAGCTTGCGGCTCTTGCAGCGTGTTCGTTGATCGATCACTCAACTAAGTTACCATAATCCGGAGGACGGTTTTCCCCCATGGCTTCACCTCTAATCGTGCTGACGGCTTCGTCCACTGAAGCAAGCGAGTGGCATCACAGCATCTGGCAACAGATGATGTCCGCCGCTGTCCCCGTTAAGCTCAGCAACACAATTTTCAATAAGGTTTCGTTTGCGAACGAATCGTGGCCGGATGGCCGGGCCAAGTACGTGCCCAACGGGCTACGCATGGTCGAGACCTTGCTGCTGAGGGAATACCCGGAAGAAGACGTGGTCACTTGCTACTGCGATAACCTCGAGAAATTTATTGGTCCTGAGACGAAGGTGCTGGCCATTCACGCGCATAACCCGCTGGGCATCTCCTACGCGACTGACATTTACGCCAAGCTCTTTGGCGAAAACCTAATGCCGCTTAACGCACATGAGTTTCTTAAGATTGTCACCCATCCAGTAATCAAAAAATATAACCCCAAGATTGTTGTCGGCGGCCCCGGCGCGTGGCAACTGGAAAAGGCAAACCGTCTTGACGAGTTTAAGATTGACTACTTAATCGATGGCGAGATCGAGCGCGTTTTCAACGATCTTTTCGCGCGTATCATGCAGGGCGATCCTTCACTGCCTAGAATCATCAAGGTTCCCAAGGACATGCAAGCAACCGTCGAGGAAATTCCGGTTGTCCGTCATCGTTCAACGTTCGGAGTGGTTGAGATCACGCGCGGTTGCGGACGCGGCTGCCAGTTCTGCGGACCGGCAACAAAGGTGGGGCGCTCGTTTCCGTTGGAACACATTCTCGAAAGCGTAAGGGTGAATGCCGGCGAAGGCGCGGACAGTGTCCTGCTCGCTTCCGAGGACATGTTTCTCTACGAGCAGTTGCCAAACTTCGAAACCAATGTGCCGGCTCTGGAGAAACTCTTCAAAGGCATCATGAGCGTACCCGGAATTAAACTCATGCAAACTTCGCACATCACGATGGCTCCGGTCGTCAAAGACCCTTCCATTATTGAGCGCCTGGCCCCTTTGATTGTTCCCTATTCTCACGTTCAGCATAAGAGCTCGACGCATCCGGACAAACGCGACGCCGATCCGATCATCGGCCTGGAGACAGGCAGCGCCCGTCTCTTCGATATTTACATGAAGGGAAAGGCCTATCCCTACAAGTCTCATCAGTGGCGTGACGTCATTCTGAAAGGCATGGAAATTCTGAACCGCCACAACATCTTTCCAATGTGCACCTTCATCATCGGCTTGCCTGGCGAAACTGAGGCAGACACGAAGCAATCTCTCGATCTGCTTTATGATTTGCGCAATGCCAAGGGCACGTTTGTGCCAACTTTCTTTGTGCCGCTCGAAGACACGCGCATGCAGCAGAAGCAGAGCGCCAAGTTAATAGAGATGACCGACTTGCAGTGGGAGTTTTTCTTCACCTGCTGGCGCTACAATCTCGAATTCTGGAAGGGTGGCGGTCGCGTGAATGCGAAGTTTTCACTAGGCGTGCCTATCTATTACAGCAAGATGGGCAAGCGGTTGTTTGGCGAAGTGATCAAGTATCCAATCGCCCGTTTTGCCGGCGTGCCGGATCGATTCACCCGCAAGCATCTCTATCTCGACTTCACCGGTCATAAGCGAAATTTCAATGGCATGCGACCCTTTGAGGGAGAGATCGTTCCGGGATTCAAGAATGTGCGCGAGAAGGGACTCAACCTGATCGACGCCAGCGAACTGCACCATCTCCAGCCCGCCCCGAGCGCGGCAGGAGCCGCTTCGAGCGACTAAACAAAACAGGACAACAGACTCACATCTGGTGCTTCACGATCACGCTGGCGAGCCGGTTGGAGATGTCTCTCGATTCCAATATGGCTTTCAACTAGGCTGCGAAGCAGCCGGGCAGAGTGCTAGCCCCACGCAC
>JBGQJH010000116.1:0-7304 GCA_041498935.1 Pyrinomonadaceae bacterium
ACTTATCACTCGTCACTTCGGTTGTTACTTGTTGTCGTCTACGTCAACGTATTCAGCGTCGATTACATTATCTTCGCCTGCGCCCCCCGCAGTCGAAGCTCCCGCCGCTGAAGCTTGATCTTCCGCAGGCGTTTCAGTTCCCGGCGTCGCGCTCTGTTGATAGAGCGCCTCTGCCAGTTTATGTGAAGCGGTTTGTAGCTGGTTGAAAGCTTCTTTCAATCTTTCGACGCCACCTTCCGCCAACGCCTTCCTGGCTTCGGCAATCGCCGTCTCAACCTCGCCCGCGACAGCTCCAACCTTCTCGCGATTATCGTTGAGCGTTTTCTCCATCTGATAAACCAGATTATCCAGGCTGTTGCGCGCTTCGATCTCTTCCTTCTTTTTGACGTCGTCGGCCGCATGCGACTCGGCGTCGCGCATCATTTTGTCGATCTCCTCTTTGGAGAGACCGGAAGATGCCGTGATGGTTATCTTCTGCTCGCGGCCAGTGCCCATGTCCTTGGCGGAAACGTTGACGATGCCATTGGCGTCAATGTCAAACGCCACCTCAACTTGCGGCATGCCGCGCGGCGCCGGTGGTATACCAATGAGATGAAACTTACCCAGCGTGCGATTGTCGCTGGCCATGGGACGCTCGCCCTGCAGCACATGGACCTCGACGGACGTTTGATTGTCCGACGCAGTCGAGAATATCTCCGACTTGCGCGTAGGGATGGTCGTATTGCGCTCGATCAGTTTGGTGAAAACACCACCAAGCGTTTCAATGCCCAGGCTAAGCGGAGTTACATCAAGCAACAGAATGTCAGTCTTCTCGCCTGACAACACACCCGCCTGCACGGCCGCGCCGATCGCGACCACTTCGTCCGGGTTGACGCTCTTGTTCGGTTCCTTACCGCCAAACAAATCCTTCACAATCTGCTGGACTTTCGGGATGCGCGTTGAGCCGCCTACCAGGACGACCTCGTCGATTTTCTTCGCGTCGAGACCGGCATCCTTGATGGCCTGCTCAACCGGGGATTTCAAACGACCCAGGATTGGCTCGGCCAACTGCTCAAACTTCGCGCGCGTCAGCTTCATCGCCAGGTGTTTCGGACCAGACTGATCAGCCGTGACGAAGGGCAAATTAATCTCAGTCTCCATAGTGCTGGACAATTCAATCTTCGCTTTCTCTGAAGCTTCCTTCAAACGCTGCAAGGCCATCTTGTCATTTGAAAGATCAATTCCCTGATCCCTCTTGAACTCTTCGATGATCCATTCGGTCAAGCGTTCGTCAATGTCGTCGCCGCCCAGGTGTGTGTCACCGTTGGTCGACTTTACTTCCACGACGCCTTCACCAACTTCAAGAATGGATATATCAAAAGTCCCGCCGCCGAAGTCAAAGACTGCAATCGTCTCGTCTTTCTTTTTGTCGAGGCCGTAGGCCAGCGCTGCTGCCGTCGGCTCATTGACGATGCGCATCACCTCCAGACCGGCAATCTTGCCCGCATCCTTAGTCGCCTGGCGCTGAGCGTCGTTGAAGTAAGCCGGAACTGTAATCACTGCCTTATCCACCTTTTGTCCCAGGTAGTCCTCAGCCGATTGTTTCATCTTCTGGAGGATGATTGCCGAGATCTCCGGAGGACTCCATTCCTTGCCGCCCGCCTCGATACGCACGTCGCCGGTGCCCGCAGCCTTCACCTTATAGGGTACCTGCTTAATCTCTTCGGTCACTTCGTCAAAGCGCCGCCCCATAAACCTCTTGATGGAATAAACCGTATTCTCCGGATTGGTAACCGCCTGGCGCTTGGCCACCTGCCCAACCAACCGGCTGCCGTCTTTGGTAAACGCCACCACCGACGGGGTTGTGCGCCCGCCTTCTGAATTGTTTATGACAGTGGGCTCCCCGCCTTCCATGACTGCCACCACGGAGTTGGTCGTTCCCAAGTCGATTCCTATAATCTTGCTCATCTCTTTTTGTTCTCCAAAACTGTATTTAGCCCGCTACTAGGTCAGCCCTACTGGGAGCCTCGCTAATTCGCCATTCAACCGGGGTCTTGTCCACCCCTTCCCAAGCCACCAACAACTCTAGTTGAATGGAATGGTAATATAATATGTGAGCCTTCCCTTGTCAACTTTGATAACAGGGGGTTGGCAGGTCGCCAAGGGGCTAGTTTTTATGGGTTTTGGAGTCGACTTCCGGGGACGGGCCTTGTTTTCGGTCTTCGTTCATGAGTTTTGAGGCGAAGAAGATGTAGTGGAGCCCGGAAAGCACAGCCAGCGTGAAAACTGCGGCATAAACCGTAGGAAGGTAATAACCAGTGTAGTGAGGAACGCTGGCGGCGAACATGATGGCCGCGATGCCCGCAATCTGTACAGTTGTGTTGAGCTTGCCTAGCCAGGACGGACGGAAACCCCTGAAGCCGGTCATCATGTTGATGGCTGCGGCGCCGACGATAATAAATACGTCGCGGCTAATCACGGCCACGGTTACCCAGAAAGGCACAGGCAAGTGATTGGGGAGCGGTTGGGGGAAGATACTCCTCATTGAGAGCACGATGAAGGCTGTCACCAACATCAATTTGTCGGCAATGGGATCGAGGACAGTGCCGAGCTGCGACTGCTGGCCAAAGCGGCGAGCTAGCAGGCCGTCGAGGCCGTCAGTGAGGCCCGCCAAAATAAAAACGGCTAACGCCAGACTAAATCGCCGATAGAATAGCAGTGTGACAAAAACAGGAATGAGCACCATCCGAAAGACGGTGAGCATGTTGGGAACGGTAAGAATCCGGGAGGACATTCGTGAACTTGTAACGCAAACTGTTAGTTTGCGGTCTGAGATACGGCGCTTGCTCGAGACTTACGCAGGCTATCGGCTGACGGCGCAAACTAACTGTTTGCGTTACAACTGGTGCTGTTGAGCGCACCGCAGTTCGAGCAGCGAGACTTCCGGGGGGCACCCAAAGCGAACTGGCAAAACGACGGTTCCCAGACCCCGTGTTACGTATATCTGCGTTTCGCCCTGGCGGGCCAGACCTTTGAGTAAGCGCCGGCGCGGCCGCCCAGACGCGTTGCGTTCTGAGCGCAAACTAACCTGGCCGCCATGTGTGTGACCGCTGAGAACCAGATCTACTCCAGCACGCGCGGCGCGGCGCAGGATGATTGGATTATGCGCCAGCAGCAACTTCAACTCATCGTCGCGCGAACCTGCCAGCGCGAGCGGCAAGTCTTCAAGTCCTACCATCGTATCGTCCACGCCCGCCAGCCAAAAGGCGCCGCCCTTCTGCTCGAAACGCATGCCCTGATTGACGAGCACGGTCATTCCTTCAGCGCGGAAGAGGTCTGTGATCAAAGCCGCATCCGTCCAATGGTCGTGATTGCCGAGCACCGCATAGACGCCGTATCGCGCTCGCAGCGCGCCGAGCAACTCCGCGCAGGGTGCGGCATATTCCCGTTCCTTGGAAACATAGTCACCGGTAAGCGCCACGATGTCCGGTTGTAAACTATTAGCTGTCGCAACCGCACGCTCGATTTGCTCGCGACTCGTGAAGGGACTGTGGTGGAGGTCTGAAAGCTGCACGATGCGGAAGCCGTCAAGCTCTTGTGGCAGGCGCCGCAGGTGAATTTGGTGGTGTTCTATCGTCAGCCGGAAGGGTTCGGCTAATGCCGAGCGGGCCGCCTCGCTTAGATTGAGAGCCAGCGCGCGCAATGGCGTTTCCGGTCGCCGGCTGCCGGCAGGGCCGACACGTCCGCGCTCTTTCCATCTGATAGGAGTTGACATCTTGTAAGTTGGTTTTGCTTTTTAAGCGTCCCGGGCCTCGATTCGCTGCGAATCCTGCCCTCACCCGGTGCTTAAAATTTGGCGCATTATAGAGGTGGAATAAGACGGAAGCAAACGGAAGCAAACATAAAACAATCAATGCCTCGGATATGTAATAATCGTCCCTACTTCGCAACCTATGAAAAATCGCTCCATATTGGTTCTGGCCGCCTCTTCACTATTGCTGATCGCTTCACGCGTGTGGGCTTTTCCCGCAGCGGGATTGCCCGCTCCGGGGATTGCACACGGGCTCGACGCGAGGGTTCTTATCGGGCTCGCAGTGATATTGATCATGGCCAAGCTTGGCGGTGAATTCTTTGAACGAATCGGCCAGCCGGCAGTGTTAGGAGAGTTAATTAGTGGAATCATCATTGGGAATCTGGTGTTATTTGGTTTCACTGCCGCTGAGCCACTGAAGACTGACGGCGTCATCGCTGCACTGGCACAGATCGGCGTGATTCTACTGTTGTTTGAAGTGGGGTTGGAATCAGATCTTGGCGAGATGCTCGAAGTCGGCTGGTCCTCGCTTTTCGTTGCCGTAGCCGGAGTCGTTGCGCCTTTTTTTCTGGGCTGGGGAGTTTCGGCTTACTTTCTTCCCAGCGAGTCACGCCTGGTTCACGTCTTCATTGGATCGGTGCTATGCGCGACGAGTGTGGGAATTACGGCGCGAGTGTTGAAGGATCTGGGCAAGCTGACGCTGCGTGAGTCGCGAATTATTCTCGGTGCGGCAGTGATTGACGATGTGATCGGCCTGCTGATTCTCGGGGTTGTGATGGGAGCCGTGAGCGCCACCATGACGGGAGGTTCGCTTTCCTTCGTTCTCATATTCTGGCTCGCGGCAAAGACCGCGGCCTTTTTTGTAAGCGCGTTTGCCATCGGACATTATGCTGTGCCGCACATCTTCCGCGGCGCGGGCAGGTTGAAGAGTCGCGGCGTTTTGCTGGTGTTGTCGATCTCGTTCTGTTTCTGGCTTTCCTGGCTGGCAACAAAGGTTGATCTCGCAACTATCGTTGGCGCCTTTGCCGCCGGTCTAGTGCTGGAAGATGCACACTTCAAGTTGTTTAAGGAACGAGGCGAGCATGATCTTCAGGAGTTACTCGAACCGGTAACAACTTTCCTGGTCCCAATCTTCTTTGTGTTGATGGGCATGAAGGTCGACCTAAGAGTCTTCGCTCGTCCGCAACTGCTTGGCTTCGCTGCTGCCCTGACGCTGGCAGCAATTGTCGGCAAGCAGATTTGCTCGCTGGCCGTGGCGGAACGCGGGCTCAACCGACTGGCCATTGGGCTGGGCATGATTCCGCGGGGCGAAGTGGGACTCATAATCGCGGGCATCGGTGCGACGCTTATGTTACCCAACGCGGCAGGGGTAGCGGAACCTGTCATTAACAGCGCTACGTTTGGCGCCGTCGTGATCATGGTTATCATCACGACTTTGGTAACTCCGCCTCTTCTTAAATGGTCACTGGCGCGAAAGAGCAAGCAGTAGGCAGACTCCGGACAATGCGGCCACCGGGGCAGCAGCCCGACCGTTAGGGACGGGGGCGTTTGTTAACGATCCAGAAATTAAGGCCGACAAACGCGGATTTGGCGAACCTGAAACTGTTAGGTCAGTACCATCTGCGGTAGCGGGTGGGTCCACCGAACGTTACCCGCCCGCTACCGCAGGCGGTACTGACAGATCTGATCTGCGTTCACCTGTGGCTAATTACTCCCTTGCTTTTTTGCTTCTTCGCTTGAAGAAGTGCAATAATTCGCTCGCTCCATTGAACAAGCCGGCGCTCGAGTTTCTTTCAAACATTCACAGACGAATAATGCGACGCTCGACAGTGATCGACGCTCGCGCGGAGACCCATCCATGTCGAAGTTTTCAAGACTCTCAGTACTAATCTTCGCATTACTATTTAGTTTCCTTTCTTCGCTTCAGGCGCAGGAAGCTAACAAAGACATCCTCGGCGCGATGCGCTATCGCTACATTGGACCCGCCGGCAACCGCGTGACTTCGGTTGTGAGCGTGCCGGGCCAGCCAAACATCTACTACGTCGGCGCGGCGTCGGGCGGCATCTTCAAAACTACCGACGGCGGCATTCATTGGGATCCGATCTTCGACGGGCAGCCCGTTTCCTCTATTGGTTCCCTGGCCATCGCGCCTTCTGATCCAAACGTAATTTGGGCGGGCACCGGCGAGGCGCACATTCGCAGCCACATTTCGGTCGGCGCCGGCATCTACAAATCCACCGACGCCGGCAAGACCTGGAAGTTGATGGGGCTCGAGAAGACCGGGCGCATCGGCCGAATCGTTATTGATCCGAAGAACCCCGATGTCGTGCTTGCCGCGGCCATGGGCCACAGCTACGGACCACAACCGGAACGCGGCGTGTTTCGCAGCGCTGACGGCGGCAAAACCTGGGACCGGGTGCTGTTTGTCGATGAGAATACCGGCGCGTCTGAGGTCGTGATGGATCCCAGCAATGCGCATATCTTGTTTGCCGGCATGTGGCCGCTCGAGATTCACACCTGGGGACGCGAAAGCGGCGGACCGGGCAGCGGGATCTACAAGTCAACCGATGAAGGCGTCACCTGGAAGAAACTCACCGGCCATGGACTGCCCACCCGCACCACGGGAAAAGTCGCCATGGCAATCGCAAACTCAAATCCCAATCGCGTCTACGCGCTGATCGAAACTGGTGACGGCGTGCCGGTGAAAGGCCTTGAAACCGATCGCGGCAAACTCTGGCGCTCGGACGATGGCGGGGAGAATTGGCGTCTGGTTAGTTACGACCGCACGCTCGGCGGCCGCACCCACTATTACTTTCGCGTGGTGGCAGCTCCTGACAATGAAAACGAAACTTACTTCCTGACCGCGGCCTTCACCACTTCGCTCGACGGCGGCGAGACAATTCGAACAGGGGGAACAGGGGGCGGCTTTGGCAGCAGTCCGGGCGGCGACAACCACGACATGTGGATCGATCCCACGAATGCCAACCGCATGGCCGTTGCTAATGATGGGGGTGTGTCGATTTCAGTTACGCGCGGCAAGACCTGGAACCGCATCCAGCTTCCCATCGCGCAGATGTATCACGTGACCGTCGACAATCGCGTTCCCTATTTCGTCTACGGCAACGAGCAGGACGACCCGTCGTATCGCGGGCCGAGTAATACGCGCGGCGGTGGCTTTGGCGGTGGCGGAGGAATTCCGCGCAGCGCCTGGCAGTCGGTCGGCGGCGGCGAGAGCGGTTGGGCCACGCCTGATCCGGTTGATAACAACATCATCTGGTCCAGCGCTTCCGGATCGGGGAGCGTCGGCGGCATCGTCGAACGCTTCAACCTGACGACTGGCCAGGGCCGCAACGTCGAAGTTTGGCCCGACCAGGTCAACGGATCAACCGCCGCCGATCTTAAATACAGATTCGTCTGGACCATGCCGCTGACCATCTCGCCGCACGATCACAATCGTGTCTACGTCGGCAGCCAGTATGTTCATCAAACTACGGACGGCGGGCAGAGCTGGCAG
>JBGQJH010000117.1:0-7283 GCA_041498935.1 Pyrinomonadaceae bacterium
CACCGCTTTACCCGCCAGATTTCGATCCACGCCTTCGCCAACTGCTTCAATCACGCCGGCAACTTCATAACCCATCACGCAAGGCTTCTTGGGTCCATCCGGATACAGACCCTGGCGCGCAAGTATGTCGGCGAAATTCAGCCCGGCAGCTTTCACTTTAATGACAACCTCGCCGTTGGCCGTCTTCGGATCCGGCGCTTCCTGAACTTTCAGGACTTCAACGCCCCCGTTTGTGGTGGTGACAATCTGTCGCATTCATTCTCCTTCACATGCGAGCCAGAGCAGGCGCCCGAGCAAGGCACAGCTTAGTCGCAACTAATGTTTGCCTTCCAGAAGCAGGCGAAGCTGCGTGTGGTCGTCATAGCGAATGTCCCCTATTCTCCAGCCGGCTGAGGAATAGCTCATTTCAAAGTAGACCTCATGTTCCTGGCCCAGGTTTTTGAAAGTAACAGTTACTGAAGCCCGGTGGCGCAGCGGCAGCTTGTTGCGAGGCTGATATGGTCCATAGGAAGCCGTATAGTCAGCCGGGTGCACAACAAATTTCTTGATATCCATCTCTTGCGCGTTGAATAACGGGTCGCCGTCGATTACTCCCACTTCGTCTTTAGAAGTGCGGGCATCCTTCCAAATCAGATCGGCAAGTTCCCTTTCGAAGTATTTATCGAGTAACGCGCGATTCGTTCTCTGAAAAAACGGGCTCCGCTTCTTATGTTGTCGGTAAAGATCGCTGACCACTTGCTCGGGAGACATTTGTTTCCTTGACTTCGATCTCCGCTGGGCCGTCGAAGAGACGCTAATGCCCACAATAACTATCGTTGTGATCAAGATGAAGTTTATGATTTTCATGCCAACTAAACCGGTCTTCAGAATTGTCTGAATAACTAAGAGGCGCAGAGCTTGTGAGGCTCTGCGCCCTGGGTTGTTGAACTTCAGAGTCCCGTCTGTCGAAACGCGTTTTTTATGACGCGCTCTTCGCGGCCGTGTCCGTTGTGGTCTTATTCGGCTGTGGCGTAATGCGGAGGTAAGGTCTCGGCGCTTTCCAGCCGGCGGGAAACTTCGCCTTCGCATCTTCATCCGACATCGAGGGAACGATGATCACGTCGTCGCCGTCTTTCCAGTTCACCGGAGTAGCTACGCTGTACTTGGCCGTAAGCTGTAGTGAATCGATCACTCGCAGAATCTCGTCGAAGTTGCGACCGGTGCTCGCCGGATAAGTGATCATCAGTTTGACTTTCTTATCCGGTCCGATGATGAAGACCGAGCGCACTGTGAAGATGTCGCTAATCTCCGGATGGATCATGTCGTAGAGTTCGGCCACCTTGTGATCCGGATCGGCGATGACCGGGAAGTTTAGCGCCGTTCCCTGTGTCTCGCGAATGTCTTCAGCCCATTTGCTATGCGAGTCAGTTTTGTCGACGCTCAGGCCAATGACCTTCACGCCACGTCTGTCGAATTCCGGTTTGAGGCGCGCACACTCGCCCAGCTCGGTGGTGCAGACCGGCGTGAAATCTTTCGGATGGGAAAACAACACGGCCCAGCTATCGCCAATCCACTGGTGAAAGCTAATCGGGCCGTCGGTCGTATCCGCTGTGAAATCGGGTGCAATATCACCTAAACGTAAAGCCATTTCGATCTCCTTCCATTGATAAAGAGTAAGCTCCCGTTCGCTAACTACAAGGGAGGGGTTTTGCTGCGTTGGCAATTTGTATGAAGTATACACCGCTTTACATCCAAAGTCCGCGCCAAGTCAAATTGTGGGGCCGGCCGCTCTCAGCGCCAACGGCGCGTCATATGAAAGCCTGGGGCATCGCCCCAGGGGATCTCTCAGCTACGACGACGAGCGCTGAAGGCGCGAAATGGATTTGCGAGACTGTTGTCTGCGAGTGGATTGCCTAGTCTTGCGAAAAGTTTATGTCGCGCCTTCAGCGCTTTTTTCCGAGCTGCTTGTCCTGGGGCGTTGCCCCAGGCTTTCACATGACGCACCCTTGGCGTTCCTGATAGCCTCGTACATTTATTTCGAGCGTTGCCCAAAATGCAGCCAGTTTCTGTTCTTCCTGATAAAATAACCTCGATGCCAAAACGCTGCGATTGGGCCAGGACAGATCTATCGATCGCTTACCATGACAACGAATGGGGCGTGCCGGTGCATGACGATCGCAAACTCTTTGAGTTTCTCATTCTCGAAGGCGCTCAGGCGGGTCTTAGTTGGGAAATCATATTAAACAAGCGCGCCGGCTACCGGGCGGCGTTTAGCAGTTTCGATCCGGCAAAGGTAGCGAAGTATGGCGAGCGAGAACGTGAGCGGTTGCTGCAAGACGCGCGCATAGTTCGCAATCGCTTGAAGATCGCCGCCGCCATTCAAAACGCGCAGTCGTTTTTGGCAGTGCGCAAAGAGTTTAGCAGTTTCGACTGTTATATCTGGCAGTTTGTCGATGGTGTTCCCAAGAAGAGAAAAAGAGGACACGGCGTGCCCGCCTTCACGGTAGAATCAGACGCGATGAGCAAAGACTTACAAGCGCGCGGGTTCAAGTTTGTCGGCTCAACTATTTGCTATGCCTTCATGCAAGCCGTTGGCATGGTCAACGATCACAACCACAGTTGCTTCCGTTTCCGAGAGATTGGTTAGCCTCAATTAAAGGAGTCCCCACCATGTTGAGATATGCAGTGCTCGCGTTGACCGTTCTTATTTGTATCGCCGCGCTCTCCTGCCAAACCTACTCGACCGGCTTGCAGCAAAGTCTTGCGCGTGCCGACGAGACAGCGGCGACAGCAGCGCTGCGCACCATCGCGGTGGCCCAGCGAACCTACTCAGCCAGCAATGGTGGAGACTTTGGAACCTTTCAACAACTATGCGAAGGCGGCTACCTGGATTCGCGTTTCAACGCCGACAAGCCCGCCATCAAGGATTATGTCTTGACGATGGCTGTTGCGCCGAAAGCGGAAGGCCAGGTGGAGGGCTTTTATAGTTGCAACGCGGATCCGGTGGGAACAGGCGCTCAGGCCGGCAGACATTTTTACATCGACTCAACTTCATCCGAGTTACACGTCAACCCGGATGCGTCAGCGACCGCGAAGGATCCACTCGCGCAACCGTAGTAGCTCAGAATCCTGGTCAGATATTCTTGGAGTATTGTCAGTTGTCGTTCCACCTTAAGGAAGAGTTTCCATATCTCATTTGGCATTTTTCATTTGTCATCGCTCTCGGAATTGCTTTGAATCGCAATTGAGAAATGAAGAATGGGAAATGGAAAATTGTTCAGTCCAGGAACACAGACCTAGAAATCGCGCGGTTACAGTTAGGGAATGATCTCTTCTCCGGCGGCGTCGCGCCGGAGTTGATCGATAATGGAACGGATGGCGGGCGCAAGGCTGCCGTTGGGGGCCAACTCGAGATACCTTTCGTAAGCGGCCACTGCCTCTTTGAATTTCTGTGCCCGCTCGTAGACCGCACCGAGCAGTTGGTAAATTACCGGCTCGGAATCCGAAAGCTGGTCGATGGCTTTGCGAAACTCGCGGATAGCGTCTTCATACTGTCCTTTGTCTTCGTAGACTCGTGCCAGGCCCACGTGCGCCTCAGGCTGAATCCCGCGCGCTTCTCGAATCGCCCGCCGAAATGATTGAATGGCTTCGTCCGTGAAGGCAGCCTCGCGATTAATGCGCCCTTCGACAGCGGAAGCTTCCGCGTAAACAGGACGAGTGCGACGCGCGGCTTCAATTTCGTCGAGAGCCTGCTGGTATTGGTTTAGATCGAGGAGAACGCGCGCCAGGCCAACATGCGCGGCCGGATATGCGGAACGAAGTTTCAGCGTCGCCCGGTATAGCTCGGCCGCCTTTTGTCTCGACGCCTCATCCCTCGCCTTTTCGCGTGCATCCTCGGCTTGCTGAAATGCGAGCTCCGCCTGATCTGTCGTTCTCACCAGCTTCACCGCCTGGCTTCGTCTGCCCGCAAACAACGGCGTTGTCACTTCCCTAAATCCCGTTGCCCTCACTCGCAGCCGGTGACGACCCGTCGAAATTTTCTTCAACTCCAGCTTGCCAGAGGCGTCGGTTACACCGCGGCGAATTTCATCGATCCAAATGATCGCGTTGGGTTCGGTGGTGATGGTGAGTGATGTGTTGGACGAAGCCGCGGCGCGTTTCTGACCCAGCGACTGGAACGGAAAAACCAGGCAAATAAGTAGAACCAGCAATGTCGTAAAGCGGTAGGAGCATGGCTTATCCCTGTGCGTTTTCTGTTCCCCGAAAGAAAGCGGGCAGGTACAAGACCTGCCCCTACAACCCTCCATCGGCACATTTGCTCTCCGAGTTTTCATTCCTCATTCTCGTTGCCGGTGACGTGACGCTTGCGCACTGATGAATCCTCGGGCTCCGCTCCCGGTGCTGCACCGGTGACAGCTTGTTTTGTTATCGCCCGAGTTCCAACCTCGGGACGAAACTTCCCGTTCGCGTCGTAGAGCCGCAGATACTGGAGCCGATTTCGCACTACGCCCTGAACGTAGCCGCGAGTTTCCTTAAACGGCACGGCCTCGGCCCATTCATCCATCTCCGCGGGTAGCGACGCTTGCCATTGCACGACGCGAATCGGACCGGCGTTGTAAGCGGCGGCCACGTATTCGATGCGGCCAAACTTGTCGATCTGGTCTCGCAGGTATGCCGTGCCGAGTTGGATATTCAAACGCGGCTCATAAAGCGACTCCTCCGTAACGGCACGCTCCACGCCATACTTCTTTGCGGTCAGCATGCCCGTAGGGACCAACACCTGCATCAGTCCATAAGCCCTGGCCGACGAGCGCGCGCGCGACATGAAAACCGTCTCCTGCCGAATCAAACCGGCTACTTGAAACGGATCGAGGTTTCTGGCGCGCGACTCCTGGACGATGATGTCCCAGTAAGACAGCGGATAGAAGACGTCCCATTCCTCGCGAGTCAGCTCTTCCGGTTTCATCTGCGAATAGTCGGGGAAACTTTTCTTCAGCACGTTCAGCGCGCGCACGTTATCTTCTTCAGAACGATAAACTCGAGCGATCGCCAGATTAACCTTCGGACTGTTTCCGACGGCCGCGGAGGCGGAGGCCAACTCCTCCAACGCCCAATCATTCAGACCTACATTGTTAAGCTCATCAGCTCTGGTAATCTGTTTGTCTTCTGTTGCGCCGGCGGTTTCTTCGGCAACCGTGACCGTTTGCAGGTTTGCAACCGCGCGCGCCATCACTGAACCCGCCGGAAAAGACTTTGGCGGCACTGTGCCAATTCCGCTGCGAAGCATGGCATCTAAACGCTGCCTGGCGAGATAGCCATACCAGTTAGCGTCGTAACGCGCCTGCATCGCCTGGTAAAGCGCGCGCGCTTCGGCGAGTTTGCCGGCACGCTCAGAATCGCGAGCGGCCCAGTAGCCGGCACGGCCGCGATTGTCGGTGTTCTTGTCGGCGTAGTAAGCGAGATGCTCGGTTAATGATTTCGCTGACTCGGAAAAATTCTTGGCTTCGTGAGTCATCCAGGCCAGATCGAATTGCGCCTGCGCAACTTCGCCCGAGCCTTGATAGCTATTGACCGCGGTGCGCAGGAAATATGAAGCGTCCCCGTCGTTGTTTGCGTCTTCCGCAATCTGGCCAACAGTCACCAGCGCGTGCGGTGTGAACTGACTACCAGCGAAACTGCGCCGCAACTCTTCGACGGTTGCGCGCGCCTGGTCCCATTGCTTCGCGCGCGCGTAGGCCTGGGCGACGTAGTAAAGCGCTTCCGCTCGGGTCTCGCCGGCGGAGACAGGGATCGCATTCAGCGCGCTGACCGCATCGGCGGTTTTCCTGACGCTCGCCGCGGCAACGACGCGCCGTAGTTGCGCGTCGGCACTTGCCGTGAGCGGAAATCTTGCGAAGGCGTCGTTGTAAGTTTGCAACGCGTCAGAAAATCGCTTCGCCTCGTAGAGTTTGTCTGCGCGAGCTGTCGCTTCGGCGGCGTTAGCGGGTGAGACCGTCGAGCCGAGACGCGAGATCGCTGTGGCGGCATCAGCGCTTTCCGCCGCCGCAGGGGCGTAAAAATAAAGACGGCGGTAGGAGGCGAGCGCTCGCGTTGAATCAGAAGTCTGTTCATACGCTCTGGCAGTCAGGAGAAGCGCCGCCGCGTCGTCTTTCGCTGCCAGCTCCTGCAACAGAGATGGAACCGCGGCAACACTTCCGCTCCGCATCATAATGTTGGCAACCCGCAAGGTCGCTTCGCGCGCGCGACTCGAGGCAGGATAACTGTCGCGCAGTTGTTCGTAAGCGGCGCGCGCCTCCGGTAACCTGACTGCCTGTTCGAGTGCGCTACCACGCATGAAAAGCGCGTAGTCGCCAAGCGAGCTGTGGTCGCGGATTACGCTCGAATCAAGCAGCGCAGCAGCGCCGGCAAAATCTTTGGCGTTAAGCCGGATGCGAACACGAACTATCCTCGCGAGCGCGGCAGCCTTCGTGCGCGGAAAATCCGACTCGATGCGCGCCACTACATCTTCTGACGGCAATACGCCGCCACGCGTCATCGCCCGCAGATTTTCGAGGGCTCTTATTTCCGCGGGAGTTTGCTGCCGCGTCAGACAGCTTGCCGTCATAAACGCCGGGAGCGAGCCGCCAACGATAATGGCGAGGCCTATCAGAATAAGAAGCAGCCGGTGACTAAGTAATTTTCGAAACAAACTTTCAACTCCTAAACTGTTACGCCGAAGGCGTCGGATAAATTAGCCCGGCGTAACACGCCGGGAAAATTAGATCCTGTGATGTTCAATTACCCTGAAAGGGTTTGACAAAACTTCCTCTCAAACCCTTTCAGGGTAGGGATCTCTTTCTCGCTTCTTCCCTGGGGTGTTACCCCAGGCTAAATTATCTAACGCCTTCGGCGTAAAGAAAAATGCTCTATTGTGACTGCCAATCTGAAACCTGAGACTAAACTGCTTTTAGGCTGAAACCGTTGCTCCCGGATAAGCACTCCCAAGCTTGGCCTCGTCGCCTTCGGCGAGCGTGTTTACCAACTCATGGTGGAAGTAGTCGTAGCGTTGCGCCACTTCCGGCTTGACGCGCTTATCATACATTGCGCGGGAGCGCTCGATGTATTCACGCAGGCGCTCGTAGAGATCATTTTGCGAGCGGCCCTCAACGACCTTCTGTTCGTTATAGAGTTTGATTTCCGAAACCAGCAGGCGGGCAAAACGGCGCGCGTCGTTGTGGAGTCGCCGCTCTTCTTCGTTTGCCACCTCAATAGGCAACTCGACATCCATGCCGTATCGTCGTCTCGGAGCGGGAGCGGGTGTTTCC
>JBGQJH010000118.1:0-7275 GCA_041498935.1 Pyrinomonadaceae bacterium
CCCACGGATATAACCAGTATTGCGCCTGTGCGAACCCACCGGTGAACGTGACCGGCGGCCCTTTCTCCACCACCCCAGTCTCGGTGTCAGGAATCAGGTGGTTTTCATCACGCCCGTGCATCCCGAGCCCATAGATTTCGAATTTTCGATACTTGAAGCGAAAATCGGCCCCGGCGCGGTAGAAATGCTCGTGGATCGTACCGGACTCTGGAAACAGCTCACGGTCGAGATTGAGTTCATTGCGACCATAGTAATAGAACGCTCCGAAGCGAAGCGAAGTATGATCGCGCGGCCCGGTCTTACTTGCGGCCTGCACTTCTTTGCGGGATTTTGGATCGCGCTCAAGGTTGAAACGCTGAGAGACACGCGCGTAGATGTCCTTTGAGCTGCGCGTCGTCGCATCAGCGTTCGTCCCGTTCACTAAGGCTACAGACCAACTGAAATTTCCGTCGTTGGGATAGCCTCCGATTTCAATACCACGCTGTGGCTCGGCAAATATGAACGGGTTGTTGGTGGTGCCCAGCCCGCCGGCGACGCTGGCCTGTTCGTAAATGTCGTAACCCGTCGGATTTATGCCGCGTGCCTGGGTAAAAGGCAGATCCAATTCGAACTGTCCAAAGCGGAGGTTCAGAGCATCTTTGGGCAAGCCGATGTAGTGGCCCAGATCGTTCACTTTTAAATAGCCATCACCCAATCCGCCATCAGCGCCTGACCCGCCCACCGAGACGTCGTCATCTACCCAGAAGGAGAGATTTTTGCCGAAGCTGCCGGCGCCAATGATCGTGAACGTGTCGGGTGTAAACAGATCTGTCCGCGGGACAACGCCTGCCGACAATGGCCGTTTGTTGTTGTAGGCAGCGAATCCCACAAACCGGAAGGATATGGGAATCGTTCCCGGGATTTCGCCTGGGTAAATGACGTTCGGAAAGTTCTCGCGTTGGGCCTCGGCTCCCAACAGCACCGGAGGCTCTTTGACAAAAGTCTCGTCGTCCTTGGGAAACTTGAAGCCGTTCTTCTTGAACGCCTCGCCAAAATCATTTAGCTCGGGAAAATTGCTGTGACAGGTCGAGCAAGAAGTTTGGTACTTGCGAGCAAATGCAGGAATAGCAACCGCCTTTGGTGCTGGCTTGAGCACCAAAAAAAGGAGTAGTGGAGCACCGGTGAGGATAAGGCCCTTAACCAAACTGAAGCTTAGCCGAGCTCGTTCACGAAACATTTGAAAGCCTCCTTTCGCTACTTGCTAACTAGAGAAGTTGGCCGCCTATGCGTCCGCTGTTACCGGCATCGGAAATTCAGTCAAACGAAGCGCAGTTAAAGCGAGTGACAGCTGACAGTAATCAATTTGCGCGCCGAAAGGCGTTTGGCAAGCGTCGCGTCGCCTTAATTATCAGTGAAGCAACAGGTTAGGGGGTTGTTGACGATTCAGGAGAAGAGCTTGAGATAAGGCAATCTGTTTACCTGGGTATCCGCCGAGAGACTGAGGTCAATGAGATCGCTTAGAAAATCTAAGAAAATGCAGGTGTGCGCAATGGAAACAGTGGGACTAAGTGCCTCAACTTAGCGAAACCGGGCGAGATCGAAGCTGAACCTTTTGGCGAGACGATAGATGGTTTTGCGAGAGAGCTTGGCCTCGACGGCGGCCTTAGAGACATTGCCGCGGTGTTTTCTGAGCAAGTCCTCCAGAAAAGGCTTCTCGACGGTTTCGGCCTCTTTATCACGGACCTCAAGAAATGATAGTTCCGCGCGAGAACCAGTCTGCATGTATTCCGGGAGATCACAAAGCCCGATAGATTTACTCTCCGCCATCAAGACAGCATGTTGGACGACATTCTGAAGCTCTCGAACATTTCCTGGCCACTCATGGCCCGCGAAAAGAGCTAATACCTCAGAACGAAAATCGGGCGGCGTGAGTTGATATTCCTGACAGTTGTGACTCAAGAAGTGGTTGGCCAAAATTGGAATGTCATTCTGGCGATCTCGGAGCGGAGGCAAATTCACGGTTACTGTATTCAACCGGTAGTATAATTCCTGGCGAAATCTCCTTGCGACAATCTCATCCCGCAGATCGCGGCTCGTAGCTGAGATCACTCGGATGTCCACCAGTATCTGGCGCTCGCTTCCCAGCCTTCGAAATTCGCGCTCTTGCAATGCCCGCAGAAGCTTAGCCTGAAGCGCAAAGGAGAGTTCGCCGATTTCATCCAGGAAGAGCGTTCCCGTATGAGCCAACTCCAACTGGCCCCGTTTAAGCCGATCGGCGCCTGTGAATGCGCCTTTTTCATGCCCGAAGAGTTCACTCTCCAGCAAATTCTCCGGTAAAGCGGCACAATCGACTGTCAGGAATGGCTTATCTCGGCGAAAACTGTGCGCATGAATAGTTCGCGCCACTAGATCCTTGCCAGTGCCCGTCTCCCCTTGGATCAAAATATTCGCATTGGTACGAACGACTTTTTGCAGCGTACCGAATAGTTTTTGCATTGCCTCACTCGTGCCCAGGATCTTGTCAAACCCAAGGTCGTTAGTTAGCTGTTCGGGCAGATTGAAGTTTTCTTCCAGCAGTTGTTTTTGTCGTAAACTTTGCTCAACCGCGGAACGGAGCTGATCGGCAGTAAAGGGCTTGGCCAAGTAGTCAAAGACACCACGCTTCACGGCTTCAACTGCTGTTTGAATCGTCGCGTACGCGGTGAGCATAAGGATCATCAGCGTGGGATCGACTTGCCGCGCCAAACTTACCGTTTCCAAGCCGCTCAGGCCGGGCATTAGCATGTCCACCAGGAAAAGATCATAGTGGCTCGATTTCAACAGACTCAACGCCGAGTCTCCGTCCGGCGCTGTGGTCACTTCATAACCTGCATGCTCGAGGATTTTTCGGCATGTGCGCAGGATAGCCTGGTCGTCGTCCGCCACTAGAATTCGTGTCGCGTGCATTTCAGCCCTCAGTCGGTAGGACAATTGCGAACTTGGTGCCCCGGCCAAGCTGACTCTCTATAGTAATCGTTCCTTGATGCTCTTTGATAATGCCGTGGACTATTGACAGCCCTAACCCAGTACCTTTGCCTACTTCCTTGGTCGTGAAAAACGGATCGAAGACTCGATCCAGGTGATCTTTCCGAATGCCTGGGCCAGTATCAGCAATCTCCAGTCGCATCCTCTTGCGCATTTGGTCTTCCCAGAAAACACCCAAGCTCAATACTCCGCCTTCCGGCATTGCATCGATGGCATTGCGATAGAGATTTTCCAGCGCACGGACCAGGCTATCTTCGTCGCCCCACACGCGTATTATCTCTCGCGGGAGGTTCTTTTCCACTGCGATCCTGTTGGCAGTCAGCAAATCATCGACTAACCGCAAGCTAAGATTAATAATGCGATCAAGCGGAACTGGCCTCATCTCAGATATCTGTGGATGAGAGAACTCAAGCAACGAGGTAGTGATTCGAGCGATACGCTGGGCCTGAGTCATCACCTCTCTCAAATCTTCCGGGTCGACCACAACCGGCGTTCCGCCATTTTGCGAAACCCAAAAGCTCGACAAGCTAAGGATCGTGGTCGCTGGGTTGTTGATCTCGTGGGCCACGCCTGCAGCCAGTTCCCCAACCGCTGCAAGTTTGGAAGATTGATAGAGCTGCTTCTGGGCCTTTTCGATCTCTCTGGCTTGTCCTCGAATCTTCGCGCTCGCACCCCCCACCACCAATCCAATCATCAGGGTAGAAAGAGCAACCGTCGCCGTAAAGAGCGAAAAGATGAAGACAATCCGTCGGCGTATATGCTGGTCAAGAAACTCGCGACTGCCATAAAAAGCAACTTCCCCAGTCGAAGCTGTTTTCAGAGGAAGCGCATGCATGAGGAAGTACTCTTCCGTGTCGAGTCGGATTGACGGTGAGACCGACGGCAGGCTACCTGGCGAGGAAACTTCTCCGTCGTCCGCAATTTCCAAGGTGACGATCTGGTTATCAGCGGAAATGCGAACGATCTTCAATTCAGGCAGATTGTCAAACTCACGGATTGCCTTTGAAAGATCCTCTCGGGCAACAATGGCAGACAAAGGTTCGTTTTGTTGGCTAAGGTTGTCTACATGTTGACGCACAAGCTCCGCCAGTTGATCGGCGCGTCCACGAATGCTCGCGAAGTAGTCCGCCTTTTCGCTCTGGGTGATCACCAGCAGCATAAGACTGGCCAGGAAGATGAACGTGATCTGTAGCCGCACAAATACTTTGTCGGACAAATCCCGACTAGTTTCACCAATCGCCAACGCGCAGGTAAATAAGGAGAACGACCACGCAAATTGTTCCAAATTCCAGAAGACGAGGGATGCCTTATCTCCCCAATTCAACGAAGAGACCAAGTGAAGCGAGGCAGCCACGAAAACCAGAGCCAGCGCGCCTGCAGCATAGCGCCGGCCGCCGAGGGGGCTGCGATAAATATGAACAAGAGTGAAGGCTATAAGAATTATGTTCACCAAATCCAAAACCATCATCACTTTCGGAGTGAGATTGCCAAACGAACCGGACAGGAAGAGCAGAACGGGAAGCGAGAGCAGCAAAAAAAAGAGAAACAATTGATTGGGTATTAGTGCTCTTGACTGGCGAAGCCTTGGAGCTGGATATGCGCTGGCCGCCAACAGGAGCCACGCACCCGCCTGCAACATGTGAAAGACTGATTCGAAGGGTGCTACCGGTAAGCGGTACCGAAAGAAAATAAAAGCACCAGGAAGAAGCGCCTTTGTGGCGAACGATGCGCCCAGGGAGGAAAATGCAAGAAGAAGTAGGAGCTGATTTCGAACGGGAATGGTCTTTGTCTGCGCACGCCATGCCCTCAAGATCACCAGGACGATAATCCCGCACAAGAGCACATCGAACAGATTGAATATGAATCTGTTTTCGAACGTTTGCGAGAAAAGCTCTAGTTTTTCCAGAGGCTCCATGTGGCTCCCTGACTAGTGGGCTCTCCCTCAATCGAAGTCTAAGGGAACACTCACGAGCGTACAGTACGTGCGGCCGCTTCGCGTCGTTATGAAGCTAGCGAAAGAAATTAACGAAGCTAAACCAAACCCATCTGATAGGTCGGGTCGGAGCGAAGCTCTCGTCTGAAATACTGTTGCTCCTGTCAGGCGGTTCCAATCCCGAGTAGCGGTCCAGTCGCGCACCAAGGAAGGAACCGGGGTGTTCCGGATTGGCTGATCCTCCGCTGAACCTCCAACCGCCGCGCGAAATTGAAAATCGCATTCCATTCCGCGCAAATTTCACGCCACGACGCGTTGCGACATAAATCCCCTACGGACAGTGGCCGAAACGACGCCCTTTTGGAGGATTTCGCAGGTGCCATTGGGCTGCTAGCCAGTCTTGTCCAAGTGTAGCCTGCCTACGGGACAGGTCCTGACGTTCACTGACTCGCCGGCTCTCTTGCGGACTTCTCCGCATTCTCTGATCATATTGCGCAATCTTCCTGATTGAAGCCGAGAGATTTCCCGTTCTGCTCCCAGCTCCAAAGTTGCTCGGATAAGCAAAGCTCTGACCGCTTGTGCAAGACTTCTCCGCAGCTACGTCAGACAGCGTCACAAAGGAGCAAGGGCGACAGCCACCATGGGGCTGTAAAGGCTTGACAATGGTAGGGTATTTTGGTGGAGCAGAGGGGGCTCGAACCCCTGGCCTCCGCATTGCGAACGCGGGTCTGCTCATTCTGCTAACTAACTGACATCAAAAGAGGTTGCAGCCACGGCGATTTTCTAAGGGTTTGATATGCTTCTATATAGAGCTTAATGCAACCCCAGCGGATCTATCTGTACTCACGTCACACCGGCGTCACAAGAACTTTGCCGGTGGCGCATTGGAATCGAGCTGAAGCTAAAAAAATCAGACGGTGACTGAAAGGGTTCTTTTTAGACCTGTAGAAGGGAAGTGAGTTCTCAACCCCGCGCCTTCAAGGTTGAAAAGTGAAGCCTACCGCATATCCGACCACTTGGAGATCGCTTGAGGGCGAGGTAGATCGATCTTGACCTGTGCCAGAAGAACGCAGCGGGCATACTTGGCATGAGTGAAGACGCTGTTTGGTACCAGGAGAATAACCGGGTCAAGCTTGGCTACCAGGATGCTGCCTAAAATCGTTAGGTTCCTTGGGTACAACTCTGCGGGTTTGGCGAGGCTGACTTGAACCCCCCACCCTTGGAGTTATGAATCCGGCAACGTAGTGGCGCACTTATTACGTGTAATCACACTAACCAACTTTTACGCGGATCGCTTCTCATTTTTCGTTGCTCCTATGCGCGCCTGTTATTTCAGTTCAAACCGACACAGTTCTTCACACAGTTTGGATTAGCCTTCTGATAACAGAAGGCAGAATCCCTGGAGCGCTGGTCTTTGACGGCGCTCACAGATAATAGCGTCCTGCCTTGATGACGGAATCGGCGATACGACGGCGAGCCGCGACGGTGTTTAAAGTCTTATGGTGGGTGAGTTGTCGCACATCATCAAGCAGAGGATCGAGCTCGCCGGCATCTGCCAGGGTAGCCATGACCTGCTTAGCAGAGTGTTCCATGCGGTCCGCTGCATCGCTGGCGTAGACGCGCGTGATGTCAATGGGCGTTGCGCTATCGGGCCCGCTACGCGCAGTGATTAGTTTCTCCGTGCGCAAGAGCGCGCTCTCTAGAGCGTAAACCTCGATCGTGATGTCGGCGATATGGCCCAGCACTTCCTGTTCGCTCACCAGCGCGTCGCCGTACACAGCCTTCGCGCGACCGAGCGTGAAAGTGACGAGCCGTTTGGCGCGAGCCAGCAGATCACGTTCGGCGGAGAACGATGTCTCGTCCGGCGCTGCGGGAGCGGCCGAATTCTTGAGCGCGCGCTCCGCGTTCTCAATGTTCCAAAGGTGCGCCATCGCCGAGTTCTTCAAAAGGTGCGTGGGAATGATGAGGCGGTTGATTTCGTTCGTGCCTTCGTAAATGCGCGTGATGCGCGCATCACGATAGGCACGTTCGGCGGGGAATTCTTTCGAGTAGCCGTAGCCGCCATAAACCTGTAGGGCTTCGTCCACCACAAAGGCGAGCGCCTCGCTGGTCCAAACTTTGTTGATAGAGCACTCGACAGCGAAACCCTCGATGGTCTTCAGCACTCGTTCGGAGTCCTTTTCGTCCAACGCTTCCAGCGCGCGGTCAACATCGCCGAGCGTGCGGTAGACCATCGCATCGCCGACGTAACAGCGCACGGCCATCTCGCCCAGCTTTTGCTTGATCATCCCGAACTCTGCGATCGCGCGTCCGAACTGGCGCCGTTCGACAGCGTACCG
>JBGQJH010000119.1:0-7214 GCA_041498935.1 Pyrinomonadaceae bacterium
GCGCGAACGCGGCCCGTTTGCGGATCCATAACGATCACGGCGCCGCGGCGATCGCCAAGCGCAAGACTTGCCGTGCGTTGCAGACGCTGATCGATATTGTCTGCACTGATCGACTCAGCCGAAGGAGCGAATAAACCGGAATGCCGGGTGGCCTTGAGCGCAATGGCCCAGCCAAGAATCACGAAACAGATCGTGAGGGCGGCAAAAGCCAGCCGGCGTCTGGAAGCTATCCAGTCCCGGGAGCGCAGGCATGCTGCCTGCACGCGTCTTACGGAAACAGTAACGAATCCGGGCAGGATGCCTGTGCTGCCAGGCGCAGCAGGCAAGATGCCTGCGCTCCCAGGAATAGCGCCCTCGGGATTTGCGCTCCCGGGTGCCAATGAGCGCCGCGCCTGCATCAAGCTGCCTCGTTTGCTCGATCGCGCAGCGGGATTGTCGAAAACTGCGCGAGGGCGCGCACAGTTATCACCCAGCCAAACAGCGTCAGGGCAAACACAACGACGAGACGCACGATCAGCAACGAAAGCTCCAGCCAGGCATGCTTGGTCTGCGTGGTTTTGAAAAGCAGGAAGTAGGGAGCAACTCCGAAGATAAGAAAGCCGGCCAGATATATAAGCACGGATTGAGGCGCGAAAGCCTGCACGAGATGTGTTCTTATTTTTTTGATAGCGGAACCCAGGCCGTCTTGTACCGTGGCAAGCCACAAATGAATTGCCGCGAGCGGCAGGACAAGGCCGAAGGCCAGGTAGCGAACAGTGGAAAGCAGTGCAACTTTCCAGTCAATCGGTCGGGCAGCGTGCTGCGTGTTCGCCGTCTCCGCTAACGGATGAGGAAGATCGGCGGCAGGATTGTTAAGACTCGCCCCAAAGTGGTTCTGTGCCTTCGCCAACAGATATGCGATCAGAACTGCCAACGCGATGAGCGGCAAACTGATCAAGATCAACTTCCAGAAACCGGTGAGCGATTTTCTTAGTAAGAATCCTGTGGTCACCTCATCCTTTTGGCTGGCAACCATACCCTGGAGCACGAAGAAGAGCAGCGGCGCAGCAATCGCGAGCGCAAAAGTCAGGATCACCTGCCCAACACTGGCCTCCCTTACTGCCACAAAGAAGTAGAGAACCGCCAACAGCGAAGCGTAAACAATTGTGAGCAGTAGCATCGCTCGCCAGTTTGAAAATACTTTACGTGCGGCGTGGATGATTGAATGGAATGTTTCAGTTAACATGTTGTCTGATCCTTGGCGGTTCATTTCCTCTCCAGGAAAGCCAGCTTCGCGCTGGCGGTGTTTGATTGCGTCGTCGGCTTGTACATCAGCTCGGCGCGTGCCGGCGCAACCCGAAATTCTCCCGGTACCTGGACACGTATCGCGTATTGCAGTGTCGTGTCACCGTCAAAGTAGTCCAAAAAGAAAACTGTCCGGTTATCGCGAAACTCGCGGGAGCTGTACCAGTCGGACCAGTCGCGGCCGGTGGTGTAATCGAGATTCAGATTTCCGACGCTCTCAACTTGTTCAGCGCCGGCCGGGATCGGATCTTCAATCATCAGGTGACGCGCGGTCGCGCCGTTTAGTTTCAGCCTGACGACGAGCATGTCGCCCGAATGAATCTCCCCGCGCAAGGCTTCGGTTACCCACTTGAGCTTGTAACCATCTTCGACCACTTTGAGGCGAAGATATTCGCGCGTGAGATTCAAATCCGCTGAGCCTCGGGCCGCGACGTTTTCCTCGCCGGTGTAGTAGTCGAGCGACGACGAGAAATAAATCATGCCTTTCCCGCGCTTGACGACCCGTATTTCATTGGTGCCGGCCACGTCCGCAGCCTTGCGATTGATGGAGAATGTTTGCGAAGCGGCTGCTGAGGAAACGTGCTGCGTAAGCACGTTTTCGCCGTTCAGGTAAACTTCCAGGTCGTAATCGGGCGAGAGTTCGCGACTCACTTTGAGGTAGTCAATGAGTCCGAAAACCGCAAACGCCGTGTCCTTGGTCGAATCCCAGTAAAAACCGTGGTCGCGATTCGACACCAGCCAGCGCGCCACCCGCGGCAGCAAGGCGCTGTCAGGCTTGGTGCGAGCAAGCGCCTTCAGAGACAGCGCCGTGGCTTCCGTGTCGTTTGATTCGGCAAAGTCGAGCATCGCTTTGCGGTGCGACTCCCAGTGTGCGGAGAAATCATCTGCCGTAACCGTGCGTTCGATTTCAGCCGCCACCTCACGGGCCCGCTTGTCGTCCTTGCGTTGTTTCAAAGTTAACGCCAGCAGCGCGCGGCCATACGGTTGCAGGTTGCCGCGATCGCCAAAGATTTTTTCCAGGTAGCGGCTGTCGCTGCCACCGCTTTCCTCGAGCGCATAAACCATGAAGGCACGGGTCTCCAGGTCGATTTGCGTTCCCGCTTCCGTCGTGCCCGAATCGAGCATCTGTTTCAACTTCTCACGTCCACTGCCGATGCGATTGTCGTCAGGCTCATAGCCATTTTGCTTTGCCAGCGTCAGTCCGCTTACAACGTAGGCGGTCATGAAGGGATCGCTCTGATCGGCTTTCCACCAGCCCCAACCGCCGTCCTTATGCTGATAGGCGTAAAGCCGATCCATGCCCTTTTGCACTTTCTTCGGCAGATCGTTTGAGTTTCGAATCGATGACGACTTCACGTCCTTCAATGCCTGCGAGACAATCACGTTGGGAAGAAAACTCGACATCGTTTGCTCGGTGCAGCCGTAGGGATACGAAGTCAGGTAATCAAGCGCGCCAAACAAGGTGCCGGCGACTGAGGGCGCAACATCGATTCGTAAACTACGCGCGCGCGCATCGGCACTTTGGGGCAGGTTCAGCGAAAGAGTCTTCTCAGCGTTTTCGTCGGAGAACGCCGCTGACTCATGCTTCACCTGATGAAGCCCACGCGGCACAACGGTCAGCGGCAACTCCACCGCGTCTGATTCAGTATCCGTGAGAGCCTTCGCCAGTAGTTTGATCTCGCCGACGTTCGGAGCGGAGATTTGCCAGTCGATGCGATGCTCGCCTTGTTTGCCGATCGTGACTGTTTGCTTCCCGGAGTTTTGCAGTTGTGCTCCGTCAACTTCGAGCGATATCTGCGTTGACTTGTCCGCGTTGAGGTAGTTATGAACGATGCCGGACAGCGTGACGGTGTCACCCTGCGTGACGAAGCGCGGCGTCTCGAGCCGCATGATTACGTCTTTGCGCGCGACCACTTTGTATTTCGTGGCGCCCACTTTGGTGTCGGCCGTCACGCCGCGCGCCGTGGCGCGCCAGGTGGTCAGGTTGTCAGGCAGATCAACCTTGACAGTGGCCCGGCCGTCGGCGCCCGTCAATACGTTCGGTTGCCAGAAGGCGGTGTCCTTGAAGTTTTTCCTGACCGTAGGTTGCACGAGGTCGCCTTCATTCTTGAAGTCGGCAAGCTGATAGGTCGGTTTGTTCTTCGCCAGATCGATTGGCTTGTTGCCCGCAAACCCGGTGAAGGTGTAGCTGATTGAAAGATGCGTCTCGACGCTGTTGTAGCGCAGGCCGTAAAACTCGCTCTTGATATTGCCCGCAAAATCCGGCGAGACGCTGTAGATGGCTTCGTCGACTACGCCGAGACTAACTTCCGCGCCGGACACGGGCGCGCCGTCGGCATTGCGCGCGAGGATTGTATAAGACGCCGTCTCGCGCGGCTTGTATTCTTTCTTGTTCGAGATGATTTCGAGGTTCAGCATCTTGTCGCGCGCGGGCACGACCAGCCGCTGGTCGCTCGTGTACATGTCGCCGCCCTTCACGTACGACACGTTGAGAAACACGTTGGGCGCATAACCAGCCTGGATGGGAATGTCGAGCACGATCGATCTGCCGGGCGAGCTGACGTGCTGGACAGACATGACCGTCGAGAGTTCAGTGCTGACCAAAAGATGGGCGTTGTCAGTTGGCAGGATCGCCAGGACGTGAGCAGTCTCGCCGGGTTTGTACGACTTCTTGTCCGGAACGAGCTTTATCGAACTGTAGTCTTCGCTGTAGTAGGAAGAATCAGACCAGGCATATTGGCGTTCGGTAACCCAGAGATAACCGCCGATCGAAGCCACTGGCTTGCCGTTCTCCCAAATCACCGTCTTGATGGAAATGTTGCCATCTTCAGTGGTGGTGTAGTCGGTGCTGGCCTGGCCCTGCGAGTCGGTCTGCACGTCCGCAGAGGCTATCTGACGTTCGTGCATTTCATACTCGGGGTATGAATCCTCATCATCCTCAGCCTTCTTCTGTTTTTTGGTCCAGGTCCGCTCAACAAACTGGAGCTGTACCTTCGCGGAAACAGGGCGTCCTTCGTAGTCGCTTGTGGTCACACGGATTTTGGCGACGTCGCCTTTGTTGTAGACGTAACGATCGGGATCGGCGTTCGCGACCACGGTGCCACGAGTGGCGACGAAGCTTGCCGCGCCGTCCATTGTGCGGCGAGCCGAATCCGTCACCTGCGCTTCGAGACGATAGCTGTAATCGTTCGTCTCGGTCTCTTCTGATTGCGGAACCTGAAACTCGACATTGAGGTGGCCACGCGCGTCGAGAGTGCCCTCGCTCTCCTGAACCATGTCGTCGCCACCGCGATAAAACTGCGAATACTCATCTTCGCTGTCTGATTGGTCAGTGGTTTCATCTGAGTCATCCTCACCAAAGCCCCAGGCGTAGTAACGCGAGCGGTAGATGTAGTAATGCACGTCAGCGTTGGCGACCGGCGAGCCGAAGAAATAACGCGCGTCGATCGAGAAGTTGGTCTTCTGCCCGGCCTGCACGAACTTTCCCGGGGCGGCGACGGTCACCTTGTATTCCGGCTTTTTGTATTCCGCGACTTCAAAGCTGCCGCCGGCTGTGCCGCCGCCAACTTCCGCGCCGATGCGATAGCCGCCCAGCGGCGCTGTTTCCGCAATCTCCATCTCACCATTGAAGGTGCCACGAGGAGACAGCGGCAGTTCCTTCGTGAAGATGTTGGCGCCGTTTGGATCTTCAATAGTGACGTTGACGGTATCGTCCGTGACGGCTTTATATGCTCCGTTCTCATCGACGGCGCGAACGATTCCTTTGAAACTAACTGTATGAGTAGGCCGATAGACGGGCCGGTCGGTGTAAATGTATCCCTTGATATTTCCTGCGTCTCCTTCATCCTCATAACCACCGAAATAAAATGAGCCGAGATCGGAGATTGCGAAGTTGTTGCTCTGTTTGGCGAGAATCAGCAGAGACTCGGAATCAGTTTCCTGCGGCGCCGCAGCCGCGGCATTTGCTTCGCCATCGCCTTCGCCACCCTCGCCGTTGTCATTATTCGCCGCCGGCTTTTTCTGGTCGATCTTCGTTCTCAGAATGCCCTGGTTGTCAGTGACGCCGCTGGCAACTGTCTTCTTCTCTTTTACGATTTCTACCTGGGCGCCCGGCCGAGGCTCGCCGGTTTTGCGGTCGACGGTGTAGATAAGCAGCTCGCCGTCGCGAGTGGTCTTGTCGATCATGGTCAAGTCAGTGACCACCACGACCGTGTAAGCGCGCAAATCATTTTCAACAGCTTCAACCAGATAGACGCCCGGCGTGCGTTTGCCCAGTGGAATCATGCGCTGGTCGTATTCGTTTTCCAGCGGCGGCAAAGGCTCGCGCCAACTACTCACGAGCAGATCGGGATTCAGCAACGGCACGCGGGCATAGTCGGAAACATTGAGCGGCGTGCGAATGGGGTCTGCTTCTTTGCGAAACTTTTGATTAAAGGCCTGGCGTGAATCGTGTTGGAGTTGCCCGCGCACGAACATCTTGATGCCCGTGTAGGCCCAACGCTTAAAACCGCGCACCCTTTCCAGAAACGATTTGCGGTGCGGCAGAGAGCTGGCAACTTCTTCCTCTTCGTGTTCTCCCATCTGATGGGGATTTTTCAGCTGAGTGAAAAACTTGTGCGGGTCCTTCACCTGGTAAACACGGAAGTCCAGATGGTCGATGCTCTGGTAGTCGACCCAAAGTCGGGCGTTGTCGCTGGTTCCATAGGTGCGATGTGTTGAGAGCGAAAAAAAGGGTTTGCCGGACGGGCGCCTTTCGGTTACGGAGTAGGTGGTTTCGGCAGCCGCTTCCGGTTTCACCTTTGCTCGCGACCGCAGCGTGGCAATGGTCAGCGCCCCGGCAATCGCCAGCAGATAAATCAAAGAAGCGGTTAGGACGCGATAAGAACGAGAGTTCATTTCAAACACGGTCGCAGCCTCCTTCGGGCCAGTCCAAAATCTAGTCAAGAATCTTTAGTCGGTAAAAGCCCAGGAAATTGGGATTACTTTCAACGGGCCGCCAGCGCTTGTTTGGGTGATGATCCAGAACTGACAGCTCAACTTTCTTCACCGTTCCTTCATCGGTTGGCGAGGAGCCGGTGTGATAGACGACCCAGTCGCTTGACTGATCGCTGTCCATGTTGGCCCGTCCCAGGAAAATCATTACGTGGTAGGGAAACTTCTGCACCCAGGGTTGGTAGAAGAAAAGCAGGTCGCCCGCTTCGGCATAATGGCGATCACGGCTGATGAATTTGGCGTTGAAACTTTTGAGACTACGAGCGTCGGAAAATTCCGAGAAGGTCCCATTAGACAACTCGCCATCTTTATAAGAACCGAAACTAGTGCGAAAGAGTTTTTCACCCAGCGGACCCTGCTCGAGGTTGTAGCGGGCTACATCAGGCGCGACTACAGGGTAGCCCGGGCCCATCTTTTGAAACCATGTCCGATCGTGAGGGCGCAGAGCTTCGCGCCAGGCAAAGCGCACCAGCCCCGCGCAGTCTCTTTGCTCCGCGTTCCACTGGTCGCTCAAATGGTAAAACTGACCTTCGGCGATTAGCGTGAACCACTTGCGAAAGTTCTCGCGGTCCATAAAGCTTTGCAGTTCAGCTGCGTCAGGGATGCCGTCGCTGTCTGAATCCAATGAAACGGAATGGGGTGTAGTGTTAGCCGAGGCGTGATTGTTGAGGGCAGAGTTCCTGCTCGCATGCGGGAGTTTTGCGTAGTAATTAGTCTTCCGGTTGCGGGCCAGCGAGAAGTAAGAACCCAGTAGAACGAGTACGAAACAAGTCAGTAACGCAAAACTGAATTGTCGCCGTTTTATGAACGCGAGCATGGGGGAATTATTGATCCTGGTTAATAAGCCTACGAGGCGGCGCTAAACAGTATGCGGCTATGTTAACACGTCCGCCTTCACCGTCGGCTACGGATCGAGTTGCTGTGGAAATCCACAGTGA
>JBGQJH010000120.1:0-7156 GCA_041498935.1 Pyrinomonadaceae bacterium
CAGCGCTTCCGGCTTGATTCCAGCCAGAGCAAATTCATCGCCCACGCGCAGCGTGGTGGTCTGCTCTGGCTCAAAGGTCACGAGCATTTGGTAGCGGCGCGCGACTTCACCGGTGCAGCGGAGATCACGCCGGACGGAATCACTCCGGCCTCGCTACAGTTAACTGTAAAGACCGACTCGATGGTGGAAACGAGCGACGCCTTCACCGCGCCGCAGAAACAGATCATCAACAAGGAATTGCGCGAGATCGTCCTGGAGCCGGCGAAGTATCCCGAGATCGTTTTCAAGAGCACGGAGGTGACGGGCAAGTCACTCGGCAACGCCCAATACGATCTAAAGATTCGCGGCGAGCTTACGCTCCACGGCTTGACTCGCCATATCGTGATTCCGGCCAAGGTTACTTTAACTGGAAACAGTTTGCGCGCGGTTGGGGAATTCAGCATCAACCGCGGGGACTTCAACGTAAAAGCTACTTCAGCTTTTCATGGAATGGTTCGTGTTCGAGACAAGGTGAAGTTTACGTTCGATATTGTCGGCTACCGAGTATGAGGTACCACGATCGCGCTTAAAGGTTAAACTCTGAACGCTTAAGTGTGGGCCATCTTTGGTTGCGCGGAGGCTGAACTGGCCGGAGCAGAATCTGCAGGGGCGTAATACAGAATGCGGTTGCAGTTATCGCAGGTGACCACTTCCTCGCCGCGTCTGACCTGGGCCATCGCTTGCGGGCGCAGCGACATGAAGCAGGCCATGCACGCGCCGTTGCGCGCTTCGGCAACTGCCACGCCATCGCGTATGCGCGCGCTGATGCGAACGTAGAGCGCGCCCATCGGTTTGGGTAAAGCCGCGACCAGACGCTCGCGTTCGGTCCGGCTCGTCGCGAGCTTGTCTGCCTGCTGCCGAGTCTCTTCGTCAAACGACTGCAGTCTCGCCTCGCGATCGGAGTTTAAAGAGGCGATCTCTCCCGCGCGTTCGGTGAGCGACGCTTCCGCCTTTTCGAGCGCTTCCATCTGTTCGAGAATCTGAGTTTCCAGCGTGGAGATTTGTTTTCGGGCGGCATCAGCCTCACGAATGGCGGCGGTGTACTCGTCCTGTTTCTTCGACGACATCAAATTGCGTTCGGCCCGTTCAACTCGCACGCGTTGTTCCCCAACTTCTATTTCGAGTCGCGTACGCGTATGTCTGGCTTCATCTCTGCGAGTTTCAAGGGCCCGAATTTCAAAGGCGCGCTGATCGAATTCTGACTCGATCTGGGCGCGCCTTTCCGGTATCGCTTCTAGTTCTGCTTGTAGTTTTCTTATGCTTGTATCCAGGTTTTGTAGAGCGACTAATTGCTGCAATTCCGCTTTCACTCTTTATATTCTCCTTAAAAGATCAGGTACGTAACTGATATGAATCAGGGCTATCATCATCATGGATTATCAGGCATGCAAGGCCCTCGGCGCAAGTCAGCACCCGCGGCCCGTCATTAGCTGGCTAATCCCGCCGGAAAAATCGCGGCGAGAACTAACGACCCACGGCCCTGGCGGCGTTGATCCTCCCCGCCGTCGAAACTTTGCCGCGTAAGCCGGGCAGTTTATCAACGGACTTGAGTAGCAACGAACGGAGTTGATCCACTGAAAGATCTGGATGCGCTGACAGCGCCAGGGCTGCAACTCCGGCGACTACGGACGCAGCCATCGAGGTTCCCGAACGCAGTTCATACTCATTACCGAGCGCGGTAGTAAGAATGTCTTTTCCCGGCGCGGCAATATGAACGCTCTTCACGCCGTAGTTCGAAAACGGCGCGAGCGCGTCGTTACGATCGGTCGCCGCGACGCTAATAACATTTCCGGTGTTGTAACTCGCAGGATATTGTGGGCGCGTATCGTTGTTTGTGTTGGTGCTGCCGCTGGCGGCAACGAAAAGTATTCCTGCTTCCGAAGCTTTGCGAATCACCTCTTCGAGCGCGCGGGAGTGCTCAGTTAGATCCCAGCTCGCATTAATCACACGAAGGTTAACGCCAGCGTGCTTGCGATCGATCGCATAATTGATAGCTGCCGCAGCGCCGGCGACGGTGCCAAAGCCCCCCGCATTCAGAAACTTCAGCGGCATGATTTGGGTTTTCCAGTTGACGCCGCAAATACCCAGCTTGTTTCCACACTCCGCGCCGATGATTCCCGCGCAGTTTGTTCCGTGCCCGTTCTCGTCCATCGGATCGCCGTTGTTAGCGACCACGTTATAGCCGTGCACATCATCAACCGTGCCCAGGTCTCGATCCCGGTAAGGCTTCACGCTCGCGGGCCGCGTCCAAATATTGTTGACCAGGTCGGCGTGAGTGTACTCGACGCCGCTATCAAGCACGGCGACCACAATCCCATCGCTGCCGCTGGCCGTGGTCCAGGCCCGCATGGCGCTGATGTCGGCGCCTTTCTTGCCGCCATTCCGTCCCTCATTGGCCAGCGCCCACTGCTCTTCGAAGCGCGGATCATTCACGCGCACTTGGCCGGTATCTTCACCCTGGTCGAGACTTATTTCGTAATTGGGTTCAGCGTATTCAACTTCGGGCAACGCCTGATACTGGGCCGCCACAACGGCTGCTTCTGCATTGTCCCCCTCGCCGATCGCGGTCAGGCCGGGGACTGCTTCAATTTCATCCTGGATGTGATCGTTGAAGCGTACCGTGATCTCTTTGATAGCATCCTCAGAAGTCCCTTCGCGAAACTTTACCAGGACTGCAGGGCGCTTCGAGGATGTTGCGGCATCCTGATCGAATTCGTTTTGAGCGACGTCTTCACGGGACTTTGATTCGGCGGGAATAATACGAACTGACGCGCGCCATTGCTTTTGCAGCTTTCTAACCTGGGCGCCAAAGGCGAGCACGAGAATGATCACCAGCACCAGAGCAACGGATAGGATGGACTTACTACGGTTCATCTGATTGCCTCACCGTCGGCCCGCCGAAGACCAGCCGCGGATGAACGCAGATGGACGCGGATATGAGCAAAAAAATCCAAATATTTCCTCGTCTTGATCCGCGCATATCCGCGCGAATCCGCGGCCGGGATACCGCCTGAGTCTCAAACGAGATCGCCGGCCAGGTGCTGGAGTAACACAGTAATCGCGATCGCGGCAGTCTCCGCTCGCAGGGTGCGTCCGCCAAGCGTGACGATCGTCCATCCTGCTTGTCGCGCCGCGGCGAGTTCTTCGTCCGTCCAGCCACCTTCGGAGCCAACCAGCGCGGTTAGTGACAACCGGCTCGCGGGCAACGTCGCCTTTGCCGCCATCATTGATTGGCCATCGCGTTCGGAAAACATCAGACAAGTGAACTGGTTCTCAGCCGTTGCGTCTTGAAATCTAGCCGCGGCGTTTTGAAGTAAAGACTCAAAAGATACCGGGCCGGCGATCTCAGGCACAACAGCGCGCCCTGATTGTTTGGCTGCTTCGAGCGCGATTCGCTGCCAGCGCGCGACGCGCTTCGCGGCGTCTGACTCGTCGCGGAGGCGAATGTCGGCAAGCTTGGTCACTACCGGCACCACGCGCGTGACCCCCAACTCCGTTGCTTTTTGGACGACCAGGTCAAATTTCTCGCCCTTGAGCAGAGCGACCGCGAGTGTTAACTGGAGCGGCGATTCGGGGCGAGCGGAATCTACTTCCGAGATGACTCTGAGTTGAGCGGTATCGCGCCGGCTTTCCTCCACGCGGCAGTGAAACTCTTTGCCGGCGCCGTTGAAAACATAAACTTCGTCACCCGCCTTCAGGCGCAGCACATCGCGCAAGTGGCGTGCTTCGTCGATCGCGAGCGTTACGCTCTCGAGATTTGAATTGAAAGCGCTCGGCGGCGCATAGAATCTGCGGCGGGTCATAAGGGGCTCAGGAGGTACGTTAGACAGGATTTACAGGATTAACAAGATTGCAGAAGGCACAGTAGCCGGTTGAACAAGTGACAGCAGGTACCGCAAGTTTCTTATCCGCTTCCATCTTGTTAATCCTGTCAATCCTGTCGATGATTCAGGGTATAGCCAGAGACTGAGATGGGCGGACTAAATAACCAACGCAATCCATTCACCGTCTTGCATCGTCTCCCATGGCTCGCCCACTCCGCATTCCAGTAGGCGAGCCTTCATAGCCTCTAATTGTGTATCCAGAATCCCGGAAAGGATCAAACGTCCGCAGGTGACCGCCAGAAGCGAGGGCAACATTTGTGCGATCACGTCTGCCGTTAGATTTGCGCAGACGACATCCGCGGAAGCTGTTGCCTCCTCAATCGTCCCTACCCGAAAGGTGATCTGCTCCGCAACGCCATTCAAGCGCGCGTTCTCGCTCGCAATCACGATTGCTTCCGCGTCAGTATCACAAGCTTCAATACGAGCATCAGGAGAAAGGCCCGCGAGTTTCGCTGCGGCTATAGCGAGAATTCCGGTTCCCGTTCCCACATCGAGAAAACTTCCGCCGGTACCGGGGTCCCCGCGCGGGCAGCCCGCGTGGGGTGGCAGAAAACACTTCTCGATAGCCAGGAGGCACAAACGCGTGGTCTCGTGCGTGCCGGTGCCGAAAGCCATGCCCGGCTCAATGCGAACCACGATCCGATCGTTATCGGGAATCTCAGCCCATGGCGGCGCAATAATAAAACGCTCACCAACTTCCACCGGTTGCCAACTCTTCTTCCATTCGCCCAGCCAGTCCTCATCTGCAACCTCGCGAATACTCATCTCCCTGACGGACGAGGAGGGTAAATCGTAAATGCGCAGCGCGTCTGCCAGTTGACTGCGCACTGATTCGCGGTCTGGCGTGTGCTCGAAATAGCCGGTGACTTGAACCAGCTTGTCTGCGGCTTCGTTGGTTTCGGTTCCCAGTGCACCCGCTTCCATCAGCGCATACTCAACCGCTTCACGCGCGGCGGCGTCGGTCTCAACATCAAGCGCTTGCCACATTCCTTGTTGCGCCGCCCTGGTCATCGCCGTCATCGTCAACGTGTTATTGCGTTATGCCGAGGTCGTCCAGTAATCCCTCTTTATCGCGCCAGTCCTTTTCAACTTTTACGAACAGCTCCAGGTGGCAGCGATGCCCCAGCAGGCCTTCAATGTCCTGCCGTGCCTGAATACCAATCTCCTTTAAACGCGCCGCGCCTTTGCCGATCACGATCTTCTTTTGCGAGGGTCTTTCCACGAAGATTGCGCAGTGGATACGCGTAAAGTCTGCACGCACCTCTTCCCATTTTTCCGTGACCACCGCAGTCACATAGGGAATCTCTTCCTGGGTAGTTTGCAGAATTTTCTCCCGGACGATCTCGGCAACCATTGTGCGCACTGATTGGTCAGTCAACTCATCTTCACCAAACAGCGGTTCAGCTTCCGGCAGGTGTTTGATCATCTCGGCCGGCAAGACATCGGTCACGTTACCACGCAACGCTGAGATGGGAATAAGCTCCCGCCAGTCGTATTCATTGCGATACCACTCGATCAGCGGCAACAGCGCGGTCTTGTCTTTGAGTTTATCAATCTTGTTGAGCAGCAGGAGGGCAGGCTTCTGCGATCGCTGGACCAGCTCGAGGACAAACTTATCACCACTTCCGGTGGAGACGGACGCATCGCGAATGAGGCAGACAAGATCCACGCCCAGGAGCGCATCCTGTACGGTCGCCATCATGCGCCGGTTCATTTCGTAGCCAGGCTTATGAACGCCGGGCGTGTCCACTAGGACAATTTGACCTTCGGGCTGGGTGATGATGCCCTGAATCTTGAAACGCGTCGTCTGCGGTTTGTCGGAAACGGCGGCAATCTTCTGGCCGACAAGCTGATTCAGTAAGGTTGACTTACCGGCATTCGGGCGACCGATGAAGGCGACGTATCCGCTGCGGTAATTTTGCTTTTGGGTTGATTTGGGCAAGCGCTTTTTTCCGTCACCGCATGGGGCGCACTTGTGTGTGTGCGCAGGGCGGACACATAGGTCCACCCCTACTGCCGACTGGCGAATATCTGCACCAGGTTAATCAAGGTCTCAGTGGTTTTTTCCAAACCGCGACGCGAGTTGAATTCCAATTTGCCGTGGAAGTTTTGTCCGCCGGTGAAGAGATTAGGAGTCGGTAGATCTCTGAAGGTCAAATCTGAGCCGTCGGTTCCACCACGTATCGGTTTGATGAACGGTTTGAGTCCGGCGCGACGGCCCGCCTCGATTGCGTTGTCGGTCAACTCCGGATAGTCCTTCAAGACCTCTAACATGTTCTTATAGTTTTCCTTGACCTCAATCGCAATCTTTACGTCGGGAAACTTCGCCTGCGTCTGCGCCAACATATCGCGCAGCACCTTCTCCTTGGCGTCAAGCCCGCTCATCTCAAAATCGCGCAACAAGATTTTCAGGCTTGATTCTTCAACGTCGATGACGCCCGCGTAAGGATGCACAAAGCCGACGCGACCGTCGGTAGTTTCGGGCAACATGTCCCTGGGAAACCGCTCCAGGTAATCGGCCGCCGCGTACATCGCGTTGACCATGATCCCTTTGGCGGTTCCGGGGTGCGTGCTCTTGCCCTTGAAGGTGACCGTGGCCGTGCGCGCGCTCCAGGTTTCGTTGCTGATCTCGCCGAGCGTTTCACCGTCTACCGTGTAAGCGAACTTGGCGCCAAAACCTTTAACGTCAAACTTCTCGATCCCTCCGCCAACCTCCTCATCGGGCGTGAAGGCGATGGCGAGTGTGCCATGTTTGATCGAGGGATTTTGTTTCAGCGTGTCGATCATCGTCATGATCTCGGCGATGCCTGACTTGTCGTCGGAACCGAGCAACGTGGTGCCGTCGGCGGTGACGATGTCGTCGCCGATCAACTCTTTGAGCACAGGATTTCTGGCTACAGTGATCACTTGCGTCGAATCTTTCGGCAACACAATGTCGCCGCCCTGATAGTTTTTGTGAATGATCACATTTACGTTTTCGCCGGAAACGGCTGGCGATGTGTCCATGTGTGAGATGAAGCCGATGACCGGAACCTTTGAATTGTCTGGTAGGTTGCCCGCCACGGACGCGTAAACAATTCCAAACTCGCTCAGACGCACATTCTCCGCGCCAAGCTCCTGCAACTCTTTCACGAGCAGATTGGCGAGGTTCAGTTGTTTTTTCGTGCTGGGAACGGTTGTTTGATCCTCAGCCGACTGCGTATCGATTTTCGCGTAACGAAGAAAGCGATCCA
>JBGQJH010000121.1:0-7125 GCA_041498935.1 Pyrinomonadaceae bacterium
GGAAGCTATGTCCTCTACATCAAATGGATCCACCAGCAAGCCCGCATCTCCGACCACTTCCGGCAGGCTGGTTTGGTTGCCGACGACTACCGGCGCACCACATTTCATTGCCTCAAGCGGTGGCAAGCCGAAGCCTTCAAAGTATGAGGGATAAACAAAACAGAGCGCCCCTGAATACAGTGCCGGCAAATCGGCTTCCGGTACATAGCCGGTCAGAATTGCCGAGTTACTGACTTCCAGTTCCTTGATGGTGCGGAGTGTTTCATCATATAGCCAGGCGCACTTTCCTACGAGCACAAGTTTAGGAAGCTTACCTTCTGGTCTGACCCAGCGCAAGCGCGAATAAGCCGCGACCAGACGGCTCAAATTCTTGCGCGGCTGGATCGCGCCGACCGTCAGGATATAGTCGCCTTCTATGCCGTAAGTTTGTCTAACGCGTTGAAGTTCTTGTTCGTCGCTTACCGGACGGAAATGAGCGGGCGCCGCCAAAGGAATGACGCTTACCTTTTCAGGGCTAACGCGGTAGGTGGCAATAATGTCATTGCGCGCGTGTTCCGAAAGCGCTATCAGCTGTGCAGCCTCTCGCGCTGATCGGCGCACGGTCATGCGGAGCTGCTTGCGACTGCGCCACTTGAAAGTTTGCGGAAGATGTTCGAACGAGAGGTCATGAATACTGACTACCGCGGGACAAGGTGAAAAAGGGGGGGCGGTAAACTGAACGTGAAGAACGTCGACTGGGTTTCTTCTGAGTTCAGCGCTTAGAGTCAGGGGGATTCGGATCAGCGGCGTGTGCGGCAAGGTGGTGCGAACGGAAAAGTTTGACCACCTGTTGCTGAAGCGTTCCACAGCTTCTCGCCGGGTAACGTAGACCGTGTAACGATTAACGGGATCGATCTCGGCGAGCGCTTCAATCAGATTTGTCGCGTAGCTCTCGTTGCCACCAAGTCCGGTCCCAACAGAGTGGGCGTCAATTGCTATTCGCAAATCGCCTGCGGCTCCCCTGGATCAAGTAACAATATCTAGCCTGGCTATTTCTTCCCCACCGCCGACGCTTGTGAATCGTTAGTCTGCTGACCGCGCGTGTCGCGCTCGCGAATGCGCGCAGCCTTACCGCGCAGCCCGCGCAGGTAATAAAGCTTTGCCCTCCGCACCCGACCTCGCTTCACTACATCGATGTGGTCAACGACGGTTGCGTGAAGCGGAAAGATTCGCTCAACCCCAACGCCAAAGCTGGTCTTGCGGACAGTGATCGTCTCTCGCGCACCGCCGTGTTTGCGAGCGATGACTACACCTTCAAACGCCTGCAAACGTTCCTTGGTCTCAGATTCCTTAATGCGAACATGCACGCGCACCGTATCGCCCGATTGAAAATCAGGAATATTCTTGCGCAGTTGGGCTTGTTCAATACTATCTAATCGATTCATTTCGTTACTCCAGTAAGAATATCTGAAAGTTCAGGGTTTCAGCTTAACTTCCCCACGGAAACCAAACAACAATCACTTCAAAAGATCAGGACGATTCCGCTGCGTCTTCCGGAGCGCTGCTTCGCGGCGCCAACGAGCAATCTCCGCATGGTTACCTGTCAACAACACATCCGGGACGCTCAATCCTGAAAACTCAGTCGGGCGCGTATACTGCGGATGGTCCAACCGTCCTTCGGAAAACGACTCGTTTGCTGTCGAGGTCTCGTTTCCCAGCGCTCCTGGTAACAACCGCGTCACCGCGTCGATCACCACGACAGCCGCCGGCTCGCCCCCGGACAACACGTAATCTCCGATCGAGATCTCATCAGTTACCAGCGCCTCACTGACGCGTTCGTCAACGCCTTCATAGCGTCCGCAAATCAAAACGATCTGCGACGCGTTCTGTGAAAGATCCTGCGCAAGTTCCTGCGTAAACACTCGCCCTTGCGGCGACAAAAGAACTACGCGCGTTTGCGGCGAATAATCTTCGCGCTTGCCGCAGGCGGTCAGCTCTGCCACGGCGGCAAAGATCGGTTCGGGCTTGAGCACCATGCCCTCCCCGCCGCCAAATGGCCGATCGTCGACAACGTGATGCTTGTCGCTCGTCCAGCGGCGCAGATCGTGCGCCTTAGTTTCAACCAGCCCGGCGGCTCGCGCTCTGCGAATAATCCCGAAATCAAACGCTTCGCGAAAAAAGTCCGGGAAAATAGTAATGATATCGCAGCGCAGCACGGTGAAATTTCAAAGACGACTACAAATCCAACAAGCCCTCTGGCGGATCGATCAATATCTTCTTGTTCGAGACATCGATATCAACAACGATCGACCGGGCCATAGGTATCAAGATTTCCCGGCGCGCCTCGTCTTCGACGACCAGTAGCTCAACCCCGCCGGTTCGCATCACTTCGCGAACTTTGCCTACGCTCCGGCCGAGCTTATTTTCAACTGCACAACCCTCGAGCTCCCAATCATAAAACTCGTCCTGGGAAAGCTCGACGCGTTCCGCTTCCGGAAGACCGAACTGGTAGCCCACCAGAGTCTTTGCCGATTCGATGCTGTCATAACCCGCAAACTTCAGCACCACGCGATCGTTTTGAAACCAATAACTCTCGAGTTCCAGTTGCTTGCGCTCTCCGCCGGGTCCAACCCCTGACAACTCAGAAACATGCTCGAATCGTTCCGGAAAATCTGTCAACACGTCGGCGACTAACTCGCCTTTCAACCCGCGCGTCCTGACTGCGCGAGCAACGATAATTAAGTCGTCACGGTTTTCCTCGGCCGGCGGATTCATTCCACGATTTCGAGCATGAAGCGATGCTTTCTCTTCAGGCTCACAGCGTAAGCCAGGGAGCGCAAAGCGCGTATGGTGCGCCCCTGCCGGCCTATCACCTTCCCCATATCACCGGGCGCTACGCGCACCTCAATAAGCGTTGCTCCCTGGTGATCCACTTCACGCACGTCGACCGCGTCCACATCGTCAACCAATGACTTAACAACCATCTCGACGGCTTCTCTCATTGTCTTTGTCTTTGACGCGTACGCTCTTAAGCTTCGGGCTGAGCGGCTGCCTGTTGTTTGCTGCTGGCTTTGATTAGTTGACCAACTGTCTCCGTCGGCTGCGCGCCCTTTTCCATCCAGTAGCGGATGCGGTCCAGGTCCAGCTTAATCTCAGCCGGATTGCGCGTCGGATCATAGGTGCCCAGGTTTTCGAGATAGGCACCATCGCGCTTTGATTGTTTCTCCTTCACAATAATTCGATATGAAGGTCTCTTCTTCGCGCCAGTGCGCATCAGTTTGATTGCTAACAAATCCTTACCTCCGTTTCGTCACTCTTCACTTTCCCTCTTCACTTTTCACTTTTCACTCTTCACTGCTCCTAGCGCCGCTTCTTTCTACGTTTCTTCTTAAGCTTTTTTCTCGACGGCCCGGCCGGCGCTCCTAACGAAGGGAACGAAGGTAGCTCGTCGCCGTCGCCGCCCATTCCGGCCATGTCCGACAGGCCGGCCATGCGCCGCATCATTTTCCCCTTCAGACCGCTCCCGCCAAACAAGCCGGAACCCGTGAGTTGCCTCATCATCTGCTGCATCTCGGTGTATTGCTTGATGAGTTTATTCACCTCGGCAACGTGCGTCCCGGATCCGCGCGCTATCCGGCGGCGCCGGTTGGCATTCAGAATCCTATGGTCGGTCCTTTCCTCGCGCGTCATCGAGTCGATGATCGACTCCGTGCGCTTTAGCTCCTGCTCCATCTGCTTCGTCTGTTCCTCGTCCATCTGCGGCATGCCAATACCGCCGAGAAGCTGGTCGGGAAGAAGCTTCATGATCTTTGAGAAAGAGCCGAGTTTCTTGACCTGACGAAGCTGTGAACGAAAATCGTCGAGCGTGAATTCGTTTTTCTGAAGCTTCTTTAACTGTTCTTCAGCTTCAGACTGATCAACTTTCGACTGCACCTCTTCGATGAGCGACAAGACGTCGCCCATCCCCAGAATTCGCTGCGCCACCCGGTCAGGATAGAAAGGTTCGAGCGCGTCATACTTCTCGCCGACGCCAACGAACTTTACCGGCTGACCCGTAACCTGCTTGATGGAAAGTGCCGCGCCCCCGCGCGCGTCGCCGTCCATCTTGGTTAACACCACACCAGTAATGCCAATGCGCCGGTGAAACTCTTCCGCTGAACGAACCGCATCCTGGCCCGTCATCGCGTCCGCAATAAATAGGATTTCAACCGGATGCGTTTCGCCTTTGATCATTACCAGCTCATCCATCAACTCTTCGTCGATGTGCAGACGTCCGGCAGTATCAATCAGCAACGTATCAAAGCCCGTCTGTTGCGCGTGCTTGAAAGCTGCGCGCACCAGCGTGAGCGGATCGTTCGTTTCGCTCTGTTCAAAGATCTGTGTGCCAGTTGCCTTCGCGATGACCCTGAGTTGTTCGCGCGCTGCCGGCCGGTAAACGTCCACCGAAAGCAGCAATGGCTTGCGATCCTGATTCGTTGCCAGCCAGCGAGCGATTTTCCCCGCTGAGGTCGTCTTGCCGGAGCCTTGCAAGCCCACGATCATGACGACGTTGGGGACCTGTTTGGTAAAGACCAGGCGGGATGATTGGCCCCCCAGTAAATCCACCAGCTCGTCGTAAACTATCTTGACGACCTGCTCGGAAGGCTTAAGCTCCTGCCAAACCTGCTGCCCCTCGGCCTTTTCCTTGACAGAGACGATAAAGTCTTTGGCGACTTTATAATTTACGTCGGCCTCAAGTAAGGCCAGACGAATCTCGCGCAGCGCCGCGTCAACATGCTCCTTGGTCAGCACGCCTTCGCCGCGCAGATTCTTCAGAGTCCGTTTTAGCTTGTCCGATAAGGACTCAAACATAGAATACTCAGGCGAAGTTTCCGGTCAGCGACGGAAACGGAGATGATAGCGGCCAGCCTGAAAGAGTGTCAAGGTAAGCACTAGAGGGGTGGTTTCTATTGACACTCTTATTAACACCGCCGCTTTAGCGCGGTGACTCTAGGTTAACATCAGAACCGGAACTCGTTTAAACGGTTTCCCATTTCTCAACGCCCGATGATCACCGGGCTGAAGCCACCGGGTGTTAATGAGATAACGTTCCAGAGCCCTGAATAACCAAACGGAGATTACTTTGAAGACCACACAGCGATCGCCAAGAGACGGTTTACCAACCCGCTACTACGCTCAGGCACTTATCTGGCTGCTCTTGTTCCTGCTGTCGAGCGCCGGGGTTTGGCAATTACCGCCGCCGGCTGCGCAGGCACAAACGCCCGTCGCCCTTCGCTTCACCGAGTCGCTGAAATTTCAGGAAGTCGAGCCGGGAATTGAATACGGGCAAACCACGAGCGGTCACGCTTCGAAGGACGAGCTAACCGGCCCCTGGCTAATAAACGTCCTCAGGATTGATCTCAACCGCACGCGGCTGAAGATTGTTCATGCACTCGACGAGGGTGTTGGCCTGGAGACAGTCAGCTCCCTCGCGGCCAGGTATCGGGCGCCGGCGGCAACCAACGGCGGCTACTTTCGGATAGCCGGGACTTACCGAGGCGAGTCAATCGGATTATTGCTTCTCGACGGCACACTGATTAGCGAGCCCTATAACGATCGCGCCGAACTGGGATTAATAAATGCAGGAAATAGAACTGAAGTTGTTTTCGGCCACTTGAAATTCACTGGCGAAATCTCAGTTGGATCCGCGAAGCATTCCGTACAAGGTTTGAATCGTCCACTCTCGCCTGATGAGTTGATTGTTTTTACGCCACGGTTTCATCACACTACCCTTACTAATCCTGACGGAATTGAAGTAGTGGTGCGAGGAAGCAGAGTCGCCGCTGTCTACGATCTTGAGGGCAGTAGCGAAATCCCTGCCGACGGTTTTGTTATCTCCGCTGTCGGAAGCGCACGCGAATGGCTGAAGACTCACATCCGCAAGGACGCCAGGGTAATCTTCACGTGGCGGCTAAACTCTATCGAGCCCGGTGAAGATACCGATTGGTTTCGCACTCATAGCATCCTCGGAGCCGGCCCCCAACTTATCAAAGCCGGCAAGATCGCGATCACCGAGAAGCAGGAGAAGATGGCCCCCGGCTTTGCCACTGATCGCCATCCGCGAACGGCGATTGCGCGGCTGGAATCGGGAAAGCTCGTGCTGGTCACGGTTGACGGACGTCAACCGGGCATCAGTGTGGGGATGTCTCTCGAGATGCTGGCCGAGCTCCTGCTCGAGCTTGGTGCAGTTGACGCCATGAATCTCGATGGCGGCGGCTCAACCACGATGGTCATCCACGAAAGGATCGTAAACAGACCTTCCGATCAAACTGGAGAACGTCCGGTTAGCGACGCAATACTGGTTTTTCCCAAGCCAAACTGAAGGAAACACATGTGGACGCCTTTTGTTGCATATGCTAAATTCTAGACTGTTTTGTTGCTTAAATGAGATGCGTGGCTTCGTGGGAGAATTGCCGACGCATCTGACCTCCCGCCCGCTTCAGCAAAGTGCGCTATGAAAAACGGACTGAATTGACCGTTTCTAAAGGATTAAATGGCTAAGAAAGAAGGGGCCGGGACTGGTAACTCGCCCCCGGAAGAATCCTCAAGCGGAAAGGGTGTGGTCGATCTCGCCGACGCGCGGGTCCGATTGCGCTCGCGTTCGCGTCAGCCCTCAAACCAGAATCTGTTGGCAGAGTTAGACGAAGTTCGCTCGCTTCTCGATCAGGGTCTCTCTGCCGAAGCCAAGTCTCGGATTGCCTTACTTATCTCCGCCGCCAAAAACAATCCTTCGATCCTCGCTCTCGCGCGTTGTGCTTTGTCGACAGCGCTGGAAATGCAGGGTCATTATCGCGACTCGCTCGCCGCGGTGGCGATGTACGAATCTCCGGAATCGCGAGCTAAACTCGATCTGCAGGCGATCCAGTCACTCAAGGTCCAGATCGGCCTCGCCTATAACTACAACGGCGATCATCCCAAGGCGATTTCGATTCTCAAAGGGGCCTTGCGCGAGTTTTCCGAGACTGATGCTGAACAGAACAACGGTCCTGTCTATGCGGCACTGGCTCGCGTCTATCGCAGTATCACCGAATACCCGATTGCCCGCGACTACGCCCAGCGAGCGTTGGAACATTTCCGCCAGACCGGCGAATGGCGCGGTCTTGCCGA
>JBGQJH010000122.1:0-7099 GCA_041498935.1 Pyrinomonadaceae bacterium
GCGGCGCAGGCTTTATTGGCTGCAATGCAGCGAGTAGGTACCTGGTAAGAGATCATGAGGTAGTCGTAATCGATAATCTTTCTCGAGCTGGAGGAGAAAGGAATCTGGAATGGCTAAAGCCTCAAGGCCGTCTGACGTTCTTGAACTCAGACATCAGGAACGCCGAGCAAATCAAGCAAATCTTCAGGACTCACCAGGATGCCGACCTGGTTTTTCATCTTGCGGGACAGGTTGCGGTTACGAATTCCGTATCAGATCCGCGGTCAGACTTTGAAGCTAATACCCTGGGAACTTTTAACGTGCTCGAGGCGGCGCGATTAGCAGACTTTCAAGCGCCGATCATTTTTTCCTCTAGTAACAAAGTGTACGGAGGGCTGGAAGCTGCCGGGATTGTCGAGCGAGATGGCCGGCAAGCCTACTCTGAATTATCAATGGGCGTTAGCGAGCAGCAGAATCTTGATTTCCACTCACCCTACGGCTGCTCTAAAGGCGCTGCCGACCAGTATGTGCGTGACTATCATCGAATCTATGGCCTCCAGACAATCGTCTTCCGGCAGTCGTGCATTTATGGATACAGACAGTTTGGGGTGGAGGACCAGGGCTGGGTTTCCTGGTTCATCATCGCCGCAATGCTGGGTCGACCGGTCACCCTTTACGGCGACGGCAAGCAGGTTCGCGACGTGTTGTTTATTGATGACCTGTTAGAAGCCTTCGATGCAGCCGCGGCCAATATTGATCAGACGTGCGGCAAAGTCTACAACATCGGCGGCGGGCCCCAGAATCTCATATCGCTGCGCGAGTTGCTTGACTATCTGGGGGCAAAACAAAGCCGGCCGGTGGCTTACAAGCAAGCCGAGTGGCGACCAGGCGACCAGAGGGTTTATGTGAGCGACATACGTAAAGCGAAAGAGGAGTTTGGCTGGGCGCCGAAGATTTGCGTCAAGCACGGTCTCGATCTTCTTTACGACTGGGTTGCGTCGAACAAGGAGCTCTTCCAATGATCGATGGACGAATGAAAGTCCTGCACGTAGGAAAATTCTATCCCCCTCACATGGGAGGAATTGAGACTCACGTTCAAGTGCTATGCAGGGAATTGCAAAAGCTTGTCGATGTTGAAGTGCTGGTCGCCAGCGAGACGAAAGATGACGAGGAGTTGTGGGACGATCGTGTCAAAGTCACCAGAGTAGGCACTCGTTTCAAGCTGTCGGGCGCGCCCGTCTGTCCGGGGTTATCGCGAAAAATACGCCGCGCAAAAGCTGACATTGTTCACCTTCATCTCCCGAACCCGCCCGCGATTTTGTCGTATCTGGCAAGCGGTCATCGTGGTCAGGTGGTTGCCACTTACCACAGTGACATCGTGCGCCAACAGTTCCTGGCTAAAGCATTCGATCCTATTCTGCGCCTGTTTCTCAAGAGGTGCGCCGTCATTATTGCGACTTCCGCGAAGTATGTAGAGACGTCTCCGGTGCTGTCCGATTACGGCGACCGTTGCCGCATCATCCCGTATGGGATTCCTATCAAGCAGTTCAGCGCTTGTGACTCTTCAGAGATCGCCCGAATCCGCAAGCAATACGGATCGCGGCTGATAATCAGTGTCGGCCGGCTCATCTATTACAAAGGGTTCATGCATCTTGTTGACGCAATGAGAAAAATTGATGGGCATTTACTCATCGTTGGAGAGGGCCATCTCCGCGAGGAGTTAGAGAGCCGAGCGCGGGCTAATCAGGTCTCCCACAAGATTACGTTCCTGGGTGAGATTCATAATAATGACATCGTTCCTTACTATCACGCGGCTGATGTTTTTGCGCTGGCCTCGATTGCACGGAGCGAAGCCTTTGGCATTGTGCAGTTGGAGGCGATGGCCTCTGGCAAGCCGGTCGTGAATACGAATCTGGATTCTGGTGTCCCCTGCGTTTCACTGCATGGCTTGACTGGATTGACCGTCCCACCTAGCGATCCGCTTGCCTTAGCCGGCGCGGTCAACAAGCTTCTGGACGACTCAGAACTAAGGGGGGCTTACGGTCAGGCCGCCCGGGCCCGGGTCAACGAGGAATTTAACCAGGCCGTAATGCTGGAGCGTATCCTTGAACTTTACAGCCGAATTCTCAGTTTGCCTTTCGACGAAAAAAGCAAATCCGTGGTGCAGCCTTTTCCGACCAAGACGTCATCTACGGCCGAGCTTGGCCGTTCCGCATTTTCCTGAGTCAGGCAGCCAACCTGCAGGCGCTGATCAACTGCGCTAACCGGAACGCCTTGAAGTAACGCACGGTAAAAGTATCGCCAGCTTCAGCGACGAAGATTTAGTTCTCGCCTTTTCGCCGCGGACAGCTCCTTGCTGAGGAACGCAGTCCAGGAACTTCAAAACTCCAAAGTGAAAAACCCGCCGCGAACAGCTGCTACCGGCGCGACCGCTGTGCCGGGCATCATCGACCGCATCGTTTTCTATTCGCTGCTGGCCGTGCTCGCACTGGCAGCCGTCCCCTACGGTACTGTCGAGCCCTGGTGGAAAGCGCTCTTTCAATGCCTCGCGTTTGCCCTTGCCGGGTTATCCGCTATTGCGCAACTGCTCGCTCGCGACGGAAATCCCCGCAACCGCCATTTGCCCGCCCTGTTCTTCCCCGTTCTCGCGTTAATCGCCTTTGCCTTAATCCAGACGATCCCCTGGTCTCATTTCAATAGCGCCGGAATAAGAATCGGGCAGACTCTGAGTGCCGACTCGTTTCAGACGCGGCAGTTCGTCAGGCAACTTGTTGCACTTCTTCTGTTCGGCTGGCTGCTGGTGGTACACACGACTACCAGGAGACGGCTTCGTCTGCTGGTTGAGCTGATCATTGCGATTGGCGTCATCAGCGCCGTCTTTGGTCTCTGGCGTCAGGCGGGCCAACACAAAGCCGGCTTTGTCCTTCCTTACTTGCTTCCGGGTTTGGGTTATGGCCAGTTCATCAACTCGAATCACTTTGCTTTCCTCATGGAGCTGGCCGTGGGCTTAGCGCTGGGCCTTGTTGTCTTCCGAGGTGTTACCGGAAAGCGATTGGCAATCTATCTAATCGCTGCCCTACCGATGTGGGTGGCGCTCGTGTTTGCAAACTCGCGCGGCGGCATCTTGAGCATGCTTTGCCAGGTGATGTTTCTGGCTGCCGTGTTCGTCTCCGGGCGAAATCGCCCGGAAGAAGACGCGACGAAACATACGGCGAAACACGCAGCGACCGGAGCAAAGACGAAGCTTTCGCGCACGCGGCTGCTCGTGTTGCGAGTGGCACTAGTCGCAACATTGCTGCTCGGGGCAGTTGTTACCATTGTCTTCGTGGGTGGCGATCCGTTAGCTGGAAGAATAGACAGTCTCTCAGTCGAGCTTGACCGGAAGACCGCCGACTCCTACACGCTACGGCCGAACATTTGGCGGGCCACCTGGGAGCTGATCAAGAATCACCCGGTTGCGGGCGCCGGGTTTGGTGGTTACTGGATCGCGATTACCGAGTATCACCGTGGCTCAGGAGAAGCTACGCCGCAGGAGGCCCACAGCGACTACCTGGAGCTGTTGGCGAGCGGCGGTCTGATTGGACTCGCAATCGGAAGCTGGTTCGTGTTTGCCTTTGTGAGAGCGGCGCGCCGCCAGGTTTGGAACGACGATCCTTACCTCTGGGCCGCAAAGTTTGGCGCCCTGGCCGGCATCGTGGCTGTCGCCGTTCATAGCCTGGTGGATTTTGGACTGCACCTCACCATCAACGCTTTGGTCTTCACTGTACTGCTCGCGATTGTCATCATTAGTGACGTAGGATTGCAGGACTAATGCCGGTGAACTCTGAACTCGGCCTGGGTTTATCTTCTGGTATACTCTGGCGCATCTTGAAGCTAAGGAGATTGGCCTATGACGCGAATACTTGGTCTGGTGGTTCAACTATCGTGGTTGTTGGGATTGCTGAGCATTGTCGCCGCAGTAGTCGTCAAGTTTATGGCGGCGGAACAAAGAGCGAATGTGAATGGCCACACCTTGTTCCTGGTGGCCGGCACCTTCTTCCTCTGTGCCCTGGCGACGCGCGAGATGCAAAAGAATTAGTCAGCTCAATAGCAATCCGGAACAGTGAGCCAGAAGTTAAAACCAGGGGAGCAGCGATAATATAGGTGCGGGTGCACTTTGCAACTGGCCTCCCTTTGCGTAACTTTGCGTCTTCCTTTGCGAACTTTGCGGTTTCTCCTGATGGTTCCACCGCAGAGGACGCAAAGAACTCGCAAAGGACCGCCAAGTAAACTGACCCATTACCGGTTACTAGAAACCGTTGACCGCGGCTAACTCCGGGCATATACTCAGCACCGCCCTGGCATAAAAGAAACAGGCCCGTTGCCGGAAAGGCATAGATGATGAACTCCAAATCAAAGCGCGTGACGAGCGCCATCGCTCTCTTCCTCAGCTTCGCAATTGCACAGATCTACATCAGCGTCGGCTTTGCCCAATCCGGACCAGCGGCCGGCCCGAATGAGAATTCGACGACGACGTCGCAACAAACGTCAGGTGTTCTCTCGGTGCAGGGCGGCAAAGCGATTACTGTCAATGGCGCTTCCGTAATTAATGGCGCGACGATTCTGAGCGGCGCGAGTATTGAAACGCCTGCCGGAGTTGGCGGAACTGTTAGTCTCGGTAGTCTTGGTTCGCTTGAGATTGAGCCTGGCTCGAAACTTACGCTGGAATTTCAGGACGGCAGCATTAAGGTCATGCTACCCCAGGGCTGCGTCACCCTTCATACGAACAGCGGTACCGCGGGTGAGATTGATAACCCTCAGGGTGTTGCCGGAAAAACTGATCCGAAGGCGGACGGTGTGATCAGAGTGTGCTCGGACCGCGGCGCGGTGAGGACAGCTCCCGCTTCGGCGGCAGGGGGTGGCGGATTGTTTGGCCTGGGTAACGCTGCCACTGTGGCGATCATCGCGGGCTACGGCTTTATCTCGGGGTCCCCCTTCATCTTTCGGAATCGTAATCCCAGTCCCTCGGCGCCATAGCTTCGCAGAAAGAAATTTTGACTGGTGCAGGCGTGCGCTCCCGATGGAGAGCACGCCTTTCTGCTATCTGGTAATCAAGGCGAAGTTGCTGACGAGTTTGCATTGAGCCCGCGAAGCGCGGCGAGCGCGTAAGGCCTGGGGGTGCGAAGCGGAAGCCCAGGATGACTTATCGAACATCAAACTGATCAACCGGATCGTCATGGTTTCTACGTCAGGACAGACAACGAAGTCATGTTGAATAAGACAAATCGTGACGAGACATCCTCGCGCCGGCTGCGCACTGTTGCATTCGCAGCTCTGCTCCTGGTCCTGCTTCCCATGATCTGGACAACCGGGCGCGCGGGGTTCGCGAGTCTGCTCTACGCTTACGCAGCCCGGGCTAACCAACCGGCTGCCGCTGACGCTGCCGTCAGTCTCAGCCCGCGCGACGCCCAGGCCCACTACATACGCGGCGCCGTCCTCGAGGCAAGGCAAGATCTCCCCGGTGCGATCGCGGAATATACGCAAGCCGTCTCACTCCGCCCCCGCGACTTTGTTTTGTGGCTCGCCCTCGCGCATGCGCGCGAGTTGAAGGGCGATGTGCCAGGGGCAATTGCCGCTGCGAGTCAGGCAGTGTCCCGCGCTCCTTTTTATGCGCAGCCTCACTGGCAACTGGGAAATCTTCTGATTCGAGCCGGACGCCATGATGGGGGCTTCAGTGAATTGCGTTTGGCGGCCGAGAGCGATCCGTCGCTGCTGCCCGCGGTGATCGATCTAGCCTGGCGACTGTCAGGAGACAAACCTGGAGATGTTCTTCAGGCGATTCAGCCGCGCAGTCCTGAAGCATACAAAGCCTTAGCCGAGTATTTTAAGAAGCGTGGGCGAGTACAAGAGGCCGTCGCCATGTTTCTTGCCGCGGGCCCCGCGGCCGAACCGGAACGTCGCGCTTACATCGAAGCGCTAATCGCCGCCAAGCAGTTCAAGGAGGCCTTTGAGTTATGGCCGTCAAAGGAATCTCCGAACCCCGATGTGCTCGCTGGGCCACTATTGCATGACGCCGGCTTTGAAGAGGGTAGCGATCTGGACGAACCGGGATTCGGCTGGCGGGCGAAGAATAAAGCTCAGGGCTTCTCGCTCTCTCTCGATGGAGCGAATCCGAAAGAAGGGAAGTGGAGCGTGGCGGTGGCATTCAATGGTGAATCCGACCCTGCCCAGCCCATAATCTCGCAGTTGGTTTTTATTGGACCGCGCGCTCATTATCAGCTTCACTTTGCCGCCCGAACGGAAGAGTTAGTCTCTGGTGGCTTGCCTTACCTGAGCGTAACCGATGCGAGCACTCAGCAAGCGCTGGGTCAAACTTCGGTCTTTCCGCAAACCAGCGGCGGTTGGCATGACTACACGATAGACTTTACGACGCCCGAAACTGCGGCGGCGATCCAGATTACACTTCGGCGCGAGCTCTGCAACAAGACTCCCTGTCCCATCTTTGGCCGGCTCTGGCTGGATGATTTTTCTTTGCGCAGACAGTAGAAGTCCAAAGTCCAAAGTCATGTCAGCACCCACAGACATTGGACTTTGGACATTGGACTTCCTCCGTCGTTCGCGGCACATCGGAGTGTCATCTCAGGGCACCTGATCCGCGACCGGGTTACTTAGAGCCAGGGCGCCTGCCGCCACCCCCACGTGAAGCTTCAACTCGTGGTACACCATCCTGACCGCGTTTCTGTCGCAAGGTGTTGGGCCTTCGATTCCATTCGGCTGGCTCGCAGTCTTCAGCAGGCCCATCGCCGTGCTCTGGCGATCGCACTTGTAGCAGTCCAACAGGCCCAGGCTGTGTCCCAACTCATGCGCAATAACATTGGTCAGCACCGCGGGGCGGTTCACGCTGCTGTCAACGATGACCAGCGCGTAGTCAATCAACTGATCGTTTCTCAGGCTGTGAGCCTCGAGCACAGCGAGATGCCTCACCTTCTTGTCATAGATGTCGCCGCGAATGATCGTCAAATCCCCGGAAGCAACTCTCGTTTCCCTTGTTAAGCCGTGAAAACTGAAACGCACATTAGAACCATTCTCGTGCGCTGTCACGTCCCAATTCTGCACGGCAACTCTGACAGCTAAAACTTCC
>JBGQJH010000123.1:0-7075 GCA_041498935.1 Pyrinomonadaceae bacterium
CAACACAAACATCAACGCGAACACCTCGGCTTCGCCCGCAGCTGCTGAGAGTCCAGGCGACATCGGTGGTGTCAATCTCAATGCCAACGACAATGCGAACACAAACTCAAACACAAAGAAAGGGACTTTGCCACTGCCTTCCCCAACCTTGCAGGTAGCTGAGGAACCGCCGCCGCAACCGTCACCGAAGGGGACAAAGCCGCCACTGCCGAAGCCCAGCCTGTCGCCGCCAAACGCTTCACCTCCCGGCCTGCCGTAAGTCTTATCGACTTTGGACTTCGCCTTGACCCGGTCGCTACCGCTCCCGGTTCTGATACGCAATGTCTCGAATTATTTTGACGAGACTATCGGCCTCGTCAATTGAGATTTGAATATCGAGAACGTAGCAGGGAATTTCCAGTTCAAGAGCCGGGAGTTTTATCGCGTCTTTTGCCGTGGTTATTAGTCCTTCCGCTCCGTGGTCCTTTGCCTCGCTGACCAGTGCATCGAGTTCTGATTGGTTGTAGTTATGATGATCGGCAAACGCTCGCGTGAACGCGGTGGCGCACCCTTCGCGACGTAGATGAGTGAAGAACGACTCCGGGTTTCCCACACCGCAGAATGCTCCCAGAGTTTGAGACCGGAGGCTTCCCATCTCCACGCTTTCGCCATCGAGTCTTCGAATTGCCGACGTCGCCATACGTGAGGAAAAGATCGGGGCCGCGCCAACCAATCGTTCGACCGCCGCCCTGATTGACGCCAGATCCTTAACCTGGTCCGCTCTGGTGATCACAACACAATCGGCGCGCGAAAGGCCGGCGCGTGGTTCTCGCAAGCGTCCAGCAGGAAGTAAGCTGCCGCCGCCCCAGGGATTGGTGGCGTCAATAGTCACGATATCCAGATCGCGCGCCAGGCGCAGATGTTGAAAGCCGTCGTCGAGCACAAAGACTCTAGTGCCCCACTTTTCGATCGCCCACTTCCCAGCGGCAACTCGATTTGGATTCGCAATCACCGCGGCAATTCCCAGCAGATTCTTGCCGAGGAGAAAAGGTTCGTCTCCGGTTTCTCGCTCGCCGGCCAGGAGTTGAACGCCGTCAGAAACCACGACCTGCTTCCTGGGATCCTCTCTACCGTAGCCCCGCGTTAGCACACAGATTCTTTTTCCTCCCCGCTCGGTCTCGGTGGCGCTGCTGTTCGCGATCGCACGGCAAACCCACTCCACCAACGGTGTCTTGCCAGTCCCTCCAGTCGTCAGATTGCCGACGCTGATGACCGGTGCCGGAAGCTTTGCAGCGGCAAACCAGCCTCGCCGGTAAGCTGCCAGGCGCGATCGCGTGACCGCGCCATAGATTGTGCTGAGAGGAATTAGGGTTACAGACGGCTTCATGCGATGGGCGCGCTGTTGGCGTTTAGCGAGCCGACCCGCTCGACGCTTGCAGGGTTGGAAAGTATGGAGCTTAGTGATTGGAGCGTGCGCTCGGTGGCGCCGCGGTTTTCGTTTACCAGATCTTGTGCCAGGGCTCCGAGTTTGAGTCTTCGGGCTGGGTCAGCGAGTAATTCCGAAATCACATTTGCCAGTTCAACGATTGCTGCTGAATCCGACGTCGGTTGTAACTGGACAATAGCGCCGGCCTTAACGAAAGTTTCCACAATTGACTGAAAATTGTAAGTGTGGGGGCCGGTAATCACACAGGCGGCGACCGCGGCCGGCTCCAGGATGTTGTGTCCACCTGTCTTTGCGATGCTGCCGCCAACGAAGACAATCGAAGCCAACGAGTAGACGGAATGTAACTCGCCGATGCTGTCAAGCAGAACAACTTCGGCCTGTCCATCGCTCGCATCTGAAGGGGCAGTTCTGCGTGCCCAGCGGAATCCCGAAGTCTTGAGCAAATCAGCCACTTCGGTGAAACGCTCCGGGTGACGCGGCGCGATCATTAGACGCGGTTTCAATTCGGACCTGGAGATTACTTGCCTCAGACCATTGAGAAGGATGACTTCCTCGGGGTCATGTGTGCTCGCGGCAAGAACCAGCGGGGCATCATCAGCAAGCTTGAACCTCTCACGAAACTCCACAGTCAACGCGTCAGTCGCCGGCAGAGTCCCGGCGTCGAATTTCAGATTGCCGGAAACTATGATCTTAGCGGCGTCCATCCCCAGCTCGCGAAGGCGCTCGGCATCGTTTTCTGTTTGCATTACCGCCAGGCTTATCGAACCTAAAACTTGCCTCATGAAACTCCTAATTACGCGGTAGCGCCGAAACGATTGTCCCGACAGCCGGCCGTTTACGATGGCGACCGGAATCTGCTGCTGTTTGCATTCGCGCAGGAAACCCGGCCATAGTTCTGTCTCCATCACCAAAACAGCGTCAGGCTTAATGGCGTCCAAGGTTCGGCGGACGACCCAGCGCCAATCGAAAGGGAAGTAGAAGACCCTGGCCGCGTCGTGCTTGAAGATCTCGCGCGCCAGATTCTGACCCGTCAGCGTTATGGTGGAGATTGCGATTCGGTGATTAGGATACTGCGCTTTGATGGCGCGCAGTAAAGGGCGAGCCGCTTGTGTCTCGCCCACGGAAACACAGTGAATCCAAACTACCGGGCGGCCGTCGTTTGGTAGGCGCGATAGTGAACCGAAGCGCTCGCGAAAGCCTGCTACGTATTTGCCGTGACGCAATGCGTCGAGAAGAAAGCGAGGCAGTAGTATTAGAAAGCCGAGACAAAGGAGAAGGCTGTAGATGAAGTACATAGGTAGGACAGGCATGCTTGCCTGTCATGGTCTAGCGGTAGCCGTTTGTGGGCTAGCGCGCTGAAGACAGATTTTCCGTTTTCCATTCATCATTTCTCATTTGTCATCGACTGCGGTGGTCAGTTGCAAATGGCAAATGAGAAATGAGAAATGATGAAGGGAAAATCTGACATAATACTGGCATTCCTGCCTGTTCGTTCCTTTAAATTAACAAGAGACAGACACGAATGTCTGTCCTACTCGGATGGCCGTTTACTTGGCGCGTTCAATGTAGCGCCCTTCGGTGGGGTCGACGCGAATGCGGTCTCCTTCATTCACAAAAGGTGGCACTGTAACTGTCACCCCATTTTCGAGCACAGCCGGCTTGTTTACGTTGGAAACAGTCGCGCCTTTCATAGTGGGGTCCGTGCGCGTGACTGTTAATTCCAGCGAAGGCGGGAGGTCGATGCCGATCGGGGCCCCTTCATAAAACTCCGCCTGAATTTTCAGTCCCGGAGTCAACCACTGCGCCGCGTCGCCCAGCTCCTCACCGCTGAGCGCGACCTGCTCGTAGTTTTCCGTGTTCATGAAATGATGATGCGAGCCGTCGGAATACATAAACTCCATTTCGTGTTGCTCCAGCGTGGCCCGCTCTACTGTGTCCGCGGATCGGAACCGGTGCTCAAAAGATGAGCCGGTTTTAATGTTTCTGAGCTTCGCCTGCACCATCGCACGCAAATTGCCGGGGGTGTGGTGGCGAAACTCCATCACTTTGCACAGCTCGCCATTGAAGAGAATTATCATTCCGCGGCGAATTTGAGTTGCTGCGATAGCCATAAACCGACTTCAGTCTCCGTCTAAATGAATTGTCCTTGATACCGCAAGTTTATTGTTTTACTAGCGAAAACTTGCTGGTAAGCATCTGGGCCTGTTTTCGAAACGCGTAGTCTAGCGAGGGCTGAGGGGCTTTGTCCAGCCGCGCAAAATGATGTAGTGGTGTAGTTTCACTGTGAACACTTTTGTTAGCGCCGTCGCTTCAGCGCGGCGAGACGGGGCTGGGAACATAAAAAGGCGACCTCACCGGAACGAGAATTTCATCCCGGATTAGCCGCCTTTTTTGAGGAGCCCACCTACCTCGATTGTGTAAACGTCTTAGTGCCGGCAAGGTTCCAATATCAGGAAAGCGATTTAATTCCCAGGCGAGCTGTGACTCGACGTTTCACTGGGAGCGCGAGCGCCCTCGCCCGCACTGCGCTGGAGAATTACGGCGAGAGTTACCTAGGCGGCGCGAGCCCTCGGCACGCGACGCTGGCGAGCTACTTGCTCAAGCCAATGCTGGGCATCTTCATACCGGGCAAAGCGGCGCTCATCGAGCCGGAACGCCGCGGTATGGTAATAACGGCGACCGTTGATCATCCGCGCGGAGTGCTTTATGTGAAGCATTTCGTGATAGAGAATGAACTCCACAAACCATTCAGGCACTTGCGTTGAGTCGAGCGACTTGCTAATCGTGATCGTCTCATACACGCGATCGTGATGACCGAGGATGCTTCGTGTTTTCCGTTGCGACCAGGTAAGTAGCGGTTTCTCGAGGCTGGCATCGAAATACCTGCGATTCAGTTTGGAAAAGATCTTGTCGAGGTCGTAGGCGTTGCCCTGGGCGCTGGAGATCAGCTTCCGTCCGCGGCCGCGCCGGGCAATGTCCGACGAGCGCATCACTTCGGGTGTTAAGGAATAGTCGCGGTAGGTTCGATCGTGAACGGCCGGGATTTTTTTCCCAAGCAGCCTGGCCACCAGCACGAATGCCAGCGCACGCATCACTTCAGGCGGGCTATCTCGGCAGATGTCTGACAAACGCACATAGACTTGCCCTGAACGCACCCTGATCGTGTGGCGTAAACCGGCATACGGATAAAAGCGCACGTCGATTACCGGGATGCCACGGTTGCTGCCCAGGTGGTGAAAAGCATCGACAAAAAACTTGTTCACCTCAGTCATTGCCCAAACTCCTGACAATTCGCTTCAATTAGTTCAAATGTTTATCCCGACGCGGAAAGAGGCAGCGACTTTCTGACTCCTGGCTCCGGCTTTAAACCCGAGGGGAATTGGGTACTGAAAGCCTTCGGCTACGGCTCATATTACGGAGAACCCTCGCCGAGCGTCAATTGATCCGGGGATGGACGCCAAAACCTTAGAAAAAACGCCAAAATTGAAGGAGCGAATCGGGTTTAGCGGGTGACGCAACGCTTTCCGTGAGGCCGCACTTTGTGAGTCGGATGCACTTCTGCTGACTCTGAAATCCAGCGTTCCAGCGGTCGGGGTAGTTCAGTTAAATCTTTGCAGGAGTTTGGATTATCCGTGCCTTCGACGAACGCGCGTCGCGGGCGCGAATGTTTGCAGGGCGACAAATGATTCCTTTATACTGCGGCATGGTGGTCACTTGGCTACGTTTCTTGCCTTGAACATGAAGATCTCGGGTTAGTACAGAAAGTAGGCTCTACCAGAAAACTAATGCCCCGTCGTAATTCAACCCTCCAATCCGCGGAAAAGAATAGTCTCGACGCGCGTGCGCAAGCCGTACTTGCCGCTGTGATCAAGGAGCACCTGGTCACCGGCGACGCGGTGGGCTCGCTTGTCCTGGCGGATCGGTTTTCCAACAGTCCCGGTTGGAGTTCGGCTACGATCAGGAATGTCATGGGAGAACTCGAGGAGGCTGGACTCGTAGAGCAGCCGCACACCTCAGCCGGTCGAGTGCCAACGGATCAAGGCTACCGTTATTACGTTGATAACATCCTGGAAGAAGCTCGCCTTTCGCGCGCCGACCTGCGGACGATCGACAAGGTGTTCACTTCCAGCGGAGTCGACTCAGCTACTTCTTCCGACCGCATTATGGAAAAGATGTCTCACGCGCTCTCGGAGCTTTCCGAGAACGTGGGCATAGTGGTTTCTCCATCGCTCGCCGAAAACCGCTTGAGCCACATTGAGTTTGTTCAGCTTTCTGATAAACGAATCCTGGTGGTTCTGGTGACTACCTCAAACATCATCCACAACAAAATCATCCGGCTGGAAGACAACATCACGCAGGACGAACTCGAACAAACCGCGCGCTATCTGAACACAGAATTTAGTGGCAAGAGCTTACTCGGGATTCGAGCTGAGATCCTTGAACTGATGAGGGAAGAAAAAGCCTTGTATGATCGGCTGCTCAGGAACGCCATTCTGCTCTGCGATATGAGTCTGGAAGGTGAAGAATCTGCCAGCGGCGACGTCTACGTCGATGGCGCCTCAAATATCCTCAGCAAGCCCGATTTTGTTGACGTTGACAGGATGCGCGAGCTCTTTCGGACCTTTGAGCAGAAGTCCCGCCTAATCAAGATTCTGAATGAATGCGTTTCTCGTGAGCAGCATGCAACGTTGGGGGATGTTCACGTCGTCATTGGCCGGGAGCATCCTATTTCCTCAATGCGCAATTGCACTCTAATCACAGCCCCGTACCGGCTGGGTTCAAGCGAACACCTTGGTACCCTCGGTGTCGTAGGTCCGATGAGGATCGAGTATTCGCGCATTATGGCTATGGTAAACTACATGGCGCGGCTCATTGAGCGCCGGTTGAACGAAGAAGCGCGCGTTTGAGACCCCTACCGAAACTTTGGAAGAATCGAAACTAGCTGATGGCTCCTGAGAAAAAGGCTGATAGGGCGAACCGCATTCCGATTAGCTTTTTGGATTCGGACGATGAAGCTCGTTCCACCGCGAATTCTGACGAATCGAGTATCAGTCCTGTGCCAGACGACGATCAAGAATTGACGAATGATATGACCGCTGAAGACGCTGCCGCAGCTCCCGCACCGGAAGCGTTTGATCAGGACGACGCGTCGGCGCGGCCTTCTCCTCAGGCCGATGGTTCCCCGGCCGACGACGCTCCCAGCACCGGCGGCCCGGAAGTTGCGGAGTTAGTGGCCACCAGGGCCGAGTTGAAACGGCTTGAAGGCGAGGTCAAAGAACTCAAAGATAGCCTGGCGCGCCGGCAGGCGGACTTCGAGAACTATCGCAAGAGAATGGAGCGGGAACGCTCCGAAACTTACAGTCGCGTGGTTGCGGACATTGCCGGCAAGCTGTTGCCGGTGCTCGATAATTTGAAAAGAGCTTTGGAAACCGAAGCGTCGATTGAGGCCAGCGAGTCAGATGAATTTCGGCATTTCCTGAGCGGTGTGGATCTGATTTACAAGCAGCTAAACGGCGTGCTCGATGCGCTTGGCGTCAAGCCGGTTTTGGCCGAGGGAGAACACTTTGATCCACATGTTCATGAGGCGGTGGTGACGGAACCTACTGACGACTATGAACCTGACACCGTGATGCAGGAGATCGTGCGCGG
>JBGQJH010000124.1:0-7061 GCA_041498935.1 Pyrinomonadaceae bacterium
ATAAGTTAATTACCTGCGCTCCGTCCTCAGCCGCGTAATCGATCGCTTCAACTGCGCTTCCAATATCGCCGGAGCCGGTGCTGTCCAGTACACGCAAACTCATCAAGCTGGCCTGCCACATCACGCCCGTTATGCCAATCGCGTTATTGCCCTGAGCAGCGATAATGCCGGCTATGGCAGTGCCGTGTCCCTGTTCATCCTTAATCACGTTGCTGTCGGTAACGTAGTCCCAACCGTGCAAGTCTCCTTCCGCCAGAGGAGCGGCATTGGTCCACTCATTGTTGCTGAGATCAGGATGTGTAAAATCGATGCCGCTGTCGATAACTGCAATGACTGTTCCCTGGGCTCCTGTTGTTGTCTGCCAAGCAGTCATGACGTTGATGTCCGAGCCAAACTGCCCACCAGTCTGGCCCGTATTGCGCAGCGCCCATTGTTCATCAAACCTGGGATCGCTAGTGCCTAAATCATCTTTGCTGATTAGAAAATTAGGTTCTACAAATTCCACCTCGGGGGCCAAACTCAATTGCAGGGCCACCGTCTCCACATTTTGTCCACCAAGCACCTCGAGTTTCTCAACCGATGACTCGCCGCGCAGTTGCTTCTTACGCCTCGCACCATGTGAGGTCAGGACCGTGTCTCTATTTTGCTCGGATACTCCCGGGCGAAATCTGATCAGCAGCTCTCCCTCACGCCGAGCCGCTGTCTGCAGATTCGGATTGGCTGGCAGGTTCAGTTTTTTGCTGAGGCTGCCATTACTTTTTTTCACACGGGCGATGACAGAAGGGCTCAACGGCAGAAACGCTGTGGTAACAATCAGCGAATAGCAGAGCACCAAAGAGATCAGTCGGATAGCTCGGGGGGAAAGAAGAGCGATGAATACGCTTCATGGTGGCTCCTTGGGAGGTTGAGCCGCAGTGCGAACGCGACGAGGACGCGTGGGTCAACTGGCTAACTGGTTATGAGTGAATCGCCCGCGCGAGGCTTAAGCGGTGAGTCGCACGCAAACGACTAAGGGGTGACAGTCGGAGACTATGCCTGGCTTGGGAAGAAGTCAATAGCTGACTGTTGAAGGTAGTTGCCGGGCGTTGCCAACCCTACTAGTGGGACTGCGGTAATTGCGCCAGAAGCGATCTCGCGATCGGGCTTGTCACGCCGGACGAACTTGTTGTGTTGGCACTCCCGGTCAATTCAAGCTTGAGCAACGAAGCGGTAGCCTACGCCTCGCACGGTCAAGAGATGCGCTGGCGTGGTGGGGTCGTCTTCAATATATTTTCTAAGCCTGACGATAAAGTTATCAATGGCGCGCGTGTCGGTATCCTCTTTCAGGCCCCAGACGTCTTCCAGAATTGACTTGCGCGAAACGACGTTGCCCTCGTGTTTCACCAGGTAGCGTAACAACTGCGCTTCCATCAAGGTCAACCTGATGGTCTGCTGGGGAGTGCGCAGCTCCAGGTTTCCAAAATCGATGACCCGGTTGTTGAAGGCAAACTCTTCGTGTTCCCCATTTCTATTGGCAGGGTCTTTTGGATTGGTCTGCGACGCCTCTCCGCCGGTCCGGTTCGCTTGTTCCTGCGTTTGATCCAGATGAAACCATTGGCGCCGGCGGAGTAAAGCATTCAGACGAGCCAACAACACCGACAGCTCAAAAGGCTTGGGAAGATAGTCGTCCGCCCCGGACTCGAAACCGCGCAGCACGTCTTCCGGGCGCCCACGCGCAGTCAACATCAGAACGGGCACAAAATGACCCGCGGCGCGAAGTTCAGAAGCCACCGTAAATCCGTCCTTGCCCGGCAGCATCACATCGAGCACTAGCGCATCGAAGTTTTGCTGCTCATCAAAGAACAAAGACAAAGCGGCCTCGCCATCGTTAACGATGTTGACGGTGTAGCCTTCCGCTTCAAGATTGAATCGCAGGCCGTCGGCCAGATGTTGCTCGTCCTCTACTACCAGCACAGCGCTCATCGATTGCAGCCTCTATTCACGTCGCGCACATTCAGGTAAGTGTCGTAATTTGAAGTTCATTCTCTGCGTAAACTCCGCGTCCTCTGCGTCTCGGCGGTTAATACTACAGGAAAGGCACTCACCGCCGAGACGCAGAGTGCGCCGAGATAACGCAGAGAGTTGAAACTAACATTTCTACGCCCGGGGAAGTTGAATTGTAAACCTACTCCCTCGCCCCGGACCTTCGCTCTCGGCAAACACGCGTCCGCCGTGTTTTTCGATTACTGAACGCACAATGAAGAGACCGAGGCCCGTGCCCTTGACCCGCGCCATGACGCGCCCCGGCACGCGATAGAAACGCTTGAAGATACGTTTCAATTGCGCCGGGGGAATACCAACCCCACGATCCTTAATCCGCACGGTTACCTTCTTATCATCAAGCACTGCGACTTCGACCGAGACCTGAACGTCTTTGACGGAATATTTGACCGCATTGTCGAGCAGGTTTGAAACGGCCGCGCGCAGCTCATCGACATCAGCCTTCACTTGCGGCCGCTCGCCATTAACCGACTCGGCAAAACTGACGGCGTCCGGACCGAGGTTGTAACGAACGCGGGTGAGGTCGACACACTCACGCACCAGCTCGCCAACGTCTACTTTTCTGAGATTGATGTTTCGGCGACGCTGACCCGATCGTCCTGCACGCAACACTTGCTCGACGGTTTGCAAGAGTCTGTCGCTGTCGGCAAGCATCACACTGTAAAACTCCTGCCGCTTGTTTTCGTCAAGATCGCGCTTCTTCAAGGTCTCTAGATAAAGCCGGATAGAGGCGAGCGGTGTTTTCAGCTCGTGGGTTACGGCGTTTATGAAAGCATCGTGTTGCTCGTTGCGGCGTATCTCGCGGATCAGGAAGGTGGTGTTGAGGATCAGGCCGGTAATAATCAACAGGAAAAAGATGATGCCAAAGACGAGCGCCGCGATCTCGCGCAGGTTGAGCAGAATCCAGCCGACATTCAACGCAACAGCCAGCGCCACCAGGCAAGCGCCCAGGGTGATGAAGAAGGCTATCGACTTACGGCGACCACTAACTGCCATGGGGCGATTGTAAGGCCAGTAGGCAGAAAGCAGTAAGCACTAAGCAGAAGGCAGACTGCAAAAAAGCAAAAAGCAGCAGGCAAGTACTACTGCCCACTGCCCACTGCCCACCGCTTACTGTTCTCGACTACGCTGCTCTTTGTAGTTCTCTAACTTCCGGGTTTGCGGCCATCGCTATCTGCTCTTTGGTGATAAGCCTGATTCCTTTAGCCAGACCCAAAAGCTGCAAGGCGCGGATGCCATACCAGTTGACGTCAATTTCGTACCACGTCAGCCCGTGCTTCGCGGCGCGCGGATGTGCGTGATGGTTGTTGTGCCAGCCCTCGCCAAACGTTAACAGCGCCACCCACCAACTGTTGGTTGAATCATCGCGAGTTAAGAAGCGGCGAGTGCCCCAGAGGTGCGTTGCTGAATTGACGAGCCAGGTGAAGTGCAACCCGATCGTGACGCGAAGGAAGACCCCAATAAACAGCATCGGCCAGCCGCCAATGGCAAACAGGGCAAGGCCGCTAAGAATCAACGGAACGTAATAAAGCCGGTTCAGCCAGATGTGAACAGGATCCCTCATCAGGTCAGGGGCGTAACGTTGCATTACGCTCTCTTCGTGTTGTTGCGCCGTGCCACGCAGAATCCATCCCATGTGTGCCCACCAGCCTCCGTCGCGGGGCGTATGTGGATCGCCGGGCTCATCGGTCTTCGCGTGGTGAATGCGATGAGTCACAACCCAGTTGATTGACCCACCCTCGAGAGCCAGCAAACCGCAAAACGTCAGGAAGTATTCGACGACTTTGGGTGTCTTGTAACCGCGATGTGTCAGTAGCCGGTGAAAGCCCATGCCAATTCCAAGGCTCCCGGATACCCACCAAAGCAACAGCGTGATTGGGATCACTTTCCAACCAGCCCTCGTGAACATGAAAAGTGACGCGATTGCGCCAAGGTGAAAGATGATCATGAAAATTGACGTGTTCCACTTGATGGCGCCACGCTTATTAATATTGGCGGTTTTGCTGCTGCTCATAAAGACTCCGTGAAAAAGTATTCAGTCACAACTTCGATGCTGACTGAGAAACCATACTAACAACTGGCAACTGCGAGAGTTGTAATAGTTATGTAATCGGCCATTGGGCGTGCTTTCGACGCCGCGATGTGGACCTCGGGCGGGACCTGCAACTTGCTTGAGAGCGCAACATAGTGCATTATTGCTGTGCAACTCCTTCTCTCCTGCATCAACGGTGATGCGCCACGCCTGATGTAATGGCTTCGGCGTTTTAGATGGTACGAGAGCGGGCAATGACAATCTGAAGAAGCTGCTCAACTGAGCGCCCGAACGCGGGCCTTCGCTGCTACCGTACTCCGAAGCCACCTTTGATTCGAAGCTTCTCTTAATGCTCCACGCGAGCTAAGGAAAAACTTACAGTTATGGCTATAAAACTCTACGTAGGGAATCTCTCGTTTCAAACTACGAGCGAAGACCTACAGCAACTATTTGCTCAGGCAGGCACGGTAGAATCGGCAACGGTTGTCGAAGACCGCGACACGGGACGTTCACGCGGGTTCGGTTTCGTCGAGATGGCTTCGAAGGAAGAGGGCGAGAAAGCAATCGAACAGTTTAACGGCACCGACCTGGGCGGCCGCAATTTGACCGTCAACGAGGCCAGACCAAGGGAAGATCGTGGTAATCGTGGCGGCGGCCGTGGCTTTGGCGGCGGTGGCAACCGCGGTGGTGGTGGCGGCGGACGCGGTGGTTATGGCGGCGGTGGCGGCGGCGGCGGACGCGATCGCTCGCCGCGCTGGTAGGCGATGAGCAAATAGTGAATGGTGAATAGTAAATAGTAAGAAGAGCAATTACGGTTTGCTATTCACCACAAACTATAAGTCGCACCCGATCAACTAAACGAACAATTGATTCTAAGAGCAAGACTTCTATTCACTATTTACCATTTACGATTTACTTTCAGGAAAGGTGTTTATGGAAAAGCAGACTGTAGCAAAGCAGGCTATTGAAAGACAGACTTACGCGATCGGTGACCGGGTTGAAAAACTGTGCGCGGTATGCCAGGAAGAGCGTGGTCACGTGGTCGCCTCGATTACCAAGCGAGGACTGATATCCCGCGTTACCTGTCCTAAGTGCGGGACCCGTGGTTCCTTCTCCAACGGCGCCAAACTCACGCGAGGCCGCTCCAAGTCAGTGAACAGCGAGCCCTACGACCGAACGCGCACTTATCGCACCGGGCAGACTTTGAGCCATCCGATTTGGGGCGCGGGCGAAGTGACTGCGCTGATCGAGCCGCGCAAGATCGATGTGCTCTTCGCGGACCGCATTCGCCGGCTGATTCACTCGCGAGCCGATGCTTAGACCGTTCTAATCGAAGTTCCAACCGGATGGGGCCGCGTTTCCTGGCGCGGCCTTGTCTTTTTCCACTCGGGGCAGTCCGTAGCCTTTTCAGTTCTCTACTTCCGCCGACTTCCACTTTCGCGGCAGCCTTACTCTCCCCGAAATAAATAGTATCAACCACACCACGCCGGAGATCGCCGAGAGCAAACCGGCAATCATGGTAAGCGTTTGCGGTGTGATTGCGCGTAGCGACCAACCGGCAATCGAGGTCGACAAGCTCCAGATTAGTAATTCTGTGGCGCGATCCGTAGTCGACACGCGCCCACGCAATCTGTCAGGTACTAAACGCATCAACAGGGTTTCCTGCACTGCAAACTCAGCGCCCAGCAGTATTCGTCCCAGGAAAAGAAACAGACACGCCAACCACAAATTAGGCATTAGTCCGATTAGTGCGAAGAGGAAGCCCTGGAACAGTAAGCTCCAACCAATGAAGCTGGTGGTCTTGCCGAGAAACTCGAAGTAATATCCGACCCGCCGGGCGATCATCATCCCGATGAAGAGACCAAGACCGCCCGCGAAGTAGAGCGCCGCGACTGCTGAGTCTCCGCTGATGCCGCGTTGGCCCATGAAGACAATGCCACCCAGTCTGTCCAGGATCAGGTTGACCGAGCCACCGCCGCTGGCCCACAGCACGTTAGTCAGCACGATAGCCGCAACCGGGGCATGGCTCACGATGTACGACCAACCTTCGCGTATGTCTGACCAATAACTCGCCCGCTTTTCTGTTCCTCCCCCGACTTTCTCCAACGCAAGTTGCTTTGTCTCGTGCTCCGGAATAAGCCAAACGGAAAGAGCTGATCCAACAAAGGACACTGCGTTTACGATGAAAGCGGCGCGATAACCGACATTGGCGGCAGTCCAACCGCCCAGCGCCGCGCCCAGAGACATCAGCAGGAACCGCGAAGAAAACATCAGCGCATTTCCCGCCAGCAAGTCTCGCTCGCCGGTGATGTTGGGAACGGCGGCATTCTTCGCGGCTTCGAAGAACGATCCAAAGAAAGAAAGCAGCGCGGTGCACAGATATGCAATCCAGAGATCTTCGGGCCGGTGTACCAGCAGGAAACCAAGGGCGACTACAACGCGTGCGAAGTCGCTAACGATCATCACCTTCCGCCGCGACCAGCGATCCACAAACGCGCCGGCCAGCGGCGCAAACAACGTGAAGGGGATCATCCGTGCCAGCAGCATGATGGTGGTGACTTCCGGATCACCATGCGAGACCATGCGCACCAGGCCCAACCCGGCAATAAAGTTAAACCAGTTGCCGAGTTCGGAAATGACTTGTCCGCACCACAATCGACGGAAAGAACGATTGCGGCGCAGAAGCTGAATGTAGGTTAATGAGTCCATCGAAAAAAGCGGTTTCGGGTTTCGAGTTCCGAGTTCCGAGTTTCGGATTCCGCGTTTATAAGCTCCGCAGAGAGATGCTCCTTGAAGCAGCTCGGGAGACTCGAAACTCGGAACTCGGAACTCGAAACTCAAATGAAAGAGCCGCCAGTTCAAAACCAGCGGCTCGCAACCCGGGAAAATTACCTTGAGAACCTATCCGCCTACAAACCTTGATGGCCTCTTCTCAATAAAGGCTGCGACGCCTTCTCTAAAATCTCTTGTTAGCCCGGACTGAATCTGC
>JBGQJH010000125.1:0-7050 GCA_041498935.1 Pyrinomonadaceae bacterium
GCCAAAGGGCGTTACTATTAATAGGTCATGCCCGCAATCTGCCAACCGAACCCTTGCCGGAAGGGGTCGCGGCTTGCGAGTATGCGCCTTTCAGCCAGGTGTTGCCGCGCGCGCGCGCGATCGTGCATCAGGGCGGGGTCGGTACGACCGGACAGGCTCTGGGCTCCGGGCGGCCAGTCTTGATCGTGCCGCACGCGCACGATCAATTTGACAACGCAGCGCGGGTTGTTCGCCTGGGTTGTGGGCGCATGATCGCGCGGCCGCGTTACAATGCTCGCAACGCGACTAAGGAGCTGGAAGCATTGTTGAGGCAGCAGGATTATGGAATTAAGGCTGCTGAAGTTGGTGGAGTAGTGCAAAATGAAAACGGCGCAAGCGCTGCCGTGGATGCAATTGAAGAAGTGTTGACTGCCGGACCAAATCGGAAACAAGCTTATGTTGCTAGTCATTGACGCTGGAAACACAAACACTTCGCTGGGTGTTTTCAAGGGAACCGAACTCGTCGCGCACTGGCGCTTGACCACCGCGCGCTCCCGCACGGTGGATGAGTATGGCGTGCATGCTCGCAATCTGTTTGAGTTGGCCGGCATTGATTTCAAGGCCATCAACGCGATTGCCATTGCTTCAGTTGTGCCGCCGCTAAACTACACGCTGAAGACCATGGCGGAAACCTATTTCCATCTGACTCCGCTCTTTGTGGATCACACCACCGATACCGGACTGACGATCCTTTACGAGCCGGCGTCCGACGTGGGAGCCGATCGGATCGTTGACGCGGTGGCGGCAATTCAGAAGTATGGAGCACCATGCATTGTTGTTGATTTTGGCACTGCTACAACTTTCAACGCGATCAATCGCGACGCGCAATACGTTGGCGGGGTAATCACGCCCGGCATCATGATTTCGTCCGACGCCTTGTTTGAGCGAACCGCGAAGCTGCCGCGATTTGACATCCGGCGGCCGCAAAAGATCATCGGCTCGTCGACGATCACGGCTATGCAGTCGGGACTTTACTACGGCTTCGTTGGCCTGGTAGACGGCGTGCTGCGGCAGATGATTGAAGAGATGGGCAGCACGCCGCGTGCGCCTCGAGTAATCGCTACCGGTGGACTCGCTTCGCTGATCGCCACCGGGTCGGAATTCATCGAGCAGGTCGACGATACCTTAACGCTCGAAGGACTGAGACTGATTTACGAACGCACGAGCAGTCCAAAGTCCAAAGTCCAAAGTCCAAAGTCACAGATTTGAAGCAGCGTTCATTTCTTGGAGCCAAACATTGGACGTCAGACAGCGGACATTGGACTTTGGACATTGGACTTTGGACATCGGACGTTGAACTATTTCAATTACTTTACCGAAATTGAAGACGCCTTTATTCGGCGGCGCGCAAAGCATCTGCTTCTCAGTCCGATGGATTGGGCACTCATCGAGAGTTGGAAAGAGACGAACGTCCCGCTCCACGTGGCGTTGCGGGGCATTGAAAAAGCTTTCGATTCCTGGGAGTCCAAACCCCGCAAGCGATCGGTTAAGAGTTTGCTCTATTGCCAGGAAGAGGTTGAAGCTCAATTTGCGGAATGGCGCGAGTCGCGTGTGGGCGCAGCAGACGAGCCCGTTGAGGAAGCAGATGTCGCGCAGCGGGCGAGCAAGAGTGAAGGCTTACCGTTTTCCCGAGCGGCAATCCTTGAGTATTTGCAGCGAGGCCGAGCAAGTCTCCTGGAAGTTTGCAATGAGCGCACCGGCGCAGGCGCGGACGACTTCTCGGATACGCTTAAACGCGTCGTGGCTTTGCTTGCAGAATTGGAACAGGACTTTGCGGCCGCAGGTTTACCAGACGCGCAGAAACTAGAGCAGTCGCTTTCAGGCCTGGAAAGAATGTTGAGCGACGCCATACGTTCAGTGGCGGGCTCCGAACAGATCGCCGCCATCGAGAGTGAAGTGAAAGAACAGTTAAAGCCTTATCGCAAACACATGGAGCCGGCAGTTTACCAACAGACGTTTGACAACCTGCTGCTGAAACGGCTGCGCGAGCAGTTTGGCGTCCCGCGTCTTAGCTTGTTTTATCTCTAGGCCGTTTAGTGCGCGGACTTGTTCGCCCCGGCGGTGACAGTGGGGTAAGTCACGCTTACAAACGAATTCAGATCTACCACGAGCGTGGCGATGCCCGCGTATCGCCTTTCAAAAAACGTCCCCCAAAGGAGAATACTTTCATGGCTGAAATGACTATCAGGCGCTTTAGTGTTTTTTCGGTTGCCAAGATCCAGGGCTTGCTCGGGTTTGTAATCGGATTGATCATCGGCGTGATCTACGGGCTTTTCGTCATGCTGTTTGGCGCGGCTATGTCGTCGCTGATGCCGCAAAGCGAAAACCAGGCGATGGGCGGTATCGGGTCAGTAGTCGCCGGGATCATAATCATGATCGCCGTTCCGATCTTCTACGGGATCTTCGCCTTCATCGGCGGCGCCATTGGCGCGCTGATTTACAACCTCGCTGCTGGAATCGTTGGTGGAGTCAGGTTTGAACTCGAAGGCGTCACGCCGGCTTATGCCCCTCCGATGCCGCCCGAGCAATGGCGTGGGAACGCGGCGTAAGCAGGATTCGGCTGCGGATGAATATCAGAACCGGGAGCGATAGCGACCGGATCCAAGCACTCAACCGTCTGCTACGGGTCTTTCAATGGTTGAAATTTTCGATCGCAGGTTGAATGCAGTATCCGGTCGCATCCAGCACCCCAAGCGGGCTGCCCGCTTGGGGACCCCGCTCCGCTCCCGGTTCTGATGTGCTGTCTGATCCGCGAAAATCTGCGTCCATCCGCGGCTAGCTCTTCGCACGAGTAGGGAAATGGCTGACGAAAAAGATCGAACGCTGGTAGTGAAAATTGAACGCCTCCTGCCCGGCGGCGTTGGCCTGGCGCACGGGGAAGGGTTGACGCTCTTCGTCTCACTCGCAGCGCCGGGCGATAGCTTGCGTGTAAAGATCGATCGGGTGCAGGGTAAGGTGGGCTTCGCTTCGATTGTTGAAATTCTCAAACCTGCTGACGTTCGCGTCGAACCGCCCTGTCCTTATTTCGGCCGCTGCGGCGGCTGCGATTTTCAACAGCTGACTTACCAGGCGCAACTCGCGGCGAAAGTTGCAATCATTCGCGATTGTTTGCATCGCATCGCCAAAATTGAGACTCCGCTTGAAGCCCCGCTCGAAATTCGAATAACCCCTTCACCCAACCAATGGCGCTACCGCGCTCGCGCCAACTGGCAGGTTGATTCCGCCGCCAAACTCCTGGGCTACTTCGAGCGTGGCTCCAATCGGGTTTGTGACGTGGAATACTGTGGCGTGCTCGTTCCGGAATTACAGAGAACACTGGAGCAGGTGCGAACCGAGATCCGGGCGGAGGCTTCCGGCTTAACGTTAAGAGACCTTGACGCGGTCGTGGGCGATGAATGTGTTTCAGTTCTTCCGGAGATCGCCGGTTTCAAAACGGACGTAGTTAGCCGCCGTATCGGAAGTGAAGCTTACTACTTCAACGCCGAAGCTTTCTTTCAGGTCAATCATGAGCTGCTCGAGCCGATGATCGCCGAGGCGCTACGCGGCGTCGAAGGAAACGGTAAAGAAGATGCTAAAGGCCGAACCGCCATTGATCTCTACTGCGGTGTCGGGCTATTTACGCTTCCGTTAGCACGACTGTTTGCACGAGTCGTCGGAGTTGAGGCACATCCGTGCGCGGCCGAGTTTGCGCGGCGCAATCTCGAATCCGCTAAACGGGGCAGTAGCCCGACAGATGAGCGGGCCAGTAGCCCGACCGTCAGGGAGGGCGTAGGTGAGTGGGGCAGTAGCCCAACCGTAAGGGAGGGCTCAGCAAGTGAGGTTGCAACCGCCAACCTGGGAGATGTGCAGATCATCACCGCGCGCGTTGGCGATTGGTTAACGGAACAGTCCCGCTCGTTCGGTCCCGTCGATTTTTTGCTGCTCGATCCGCCGCGCACCGGCTGCGAGAACAGAGACATCGCCGGCATACTCGCCCTCCGTCCGGCGCAAGTCTCTTACGTTTCCTGCGACCCTGCGACGCTCGCGCGCGATCTCAAAAAACTCATTGCGGCCGGTTATTCCCTTGACTCTATCGCCGCATTTGATATGTTCCCGCAGACGCATCACGTTGAGACTGTAACCCGCTTGTCTCGTTAGAAACCGCCGCCGCTGAACCAGCAGGTAACCGCTAGATCACCCTCCGCTGCGTTAGATCATATCAATGCATGATGGTGCTTACGTGCAGCCAGGTGCTGTCCAACCTAAGGCGCAGGCGTTTGCTGTCCATCCGTTGGCGCAGCTTGCGGCGGCGTTTGCTTTGGGGATTCTCGTCGCGCGGTATTTTGCAGTCCCAGTTTCGCTTCTCGTAACGATACCTGCTCTCACCACTATCCTCGCTACCACGGCTCTCCTGTGGCGAAGAAGGATGAAACTTGCCACGCTTCTTGTGACACTGACCGCGCTGCTTCTGGGTTCGTCTTTGGCTGCGATCGAAAAGAACCAAGTGCCGGCCAATCGACTGAGGCGTTTGATTAGTGAAGGAACAATGGCGGTGGGCCAGCCCGTTGAGCTGACCGGAGTGTTGGAACGCGATCCGGAAGTTGCGCCCGAGCGCTTGTATCTGTTCTTGAAGGTTCAGACTCTTAGGTTCAAACAAAGGGAGCGAGAAGTATCGGGCGAGGTCGTCTTGCTTGCTCCCGTTGCAGGGAAGTCGAGGCAAGAAGAGTTCGATCAACTCGACCTGCGCTATGGCGCGCGCATTCGCGTGATGACCATGCTCGAGCGGGCGGATAGTTTTCGCAATCCGGGAGTCTCTTCGTTTACCGAATACCTGGACCGGAAAGGTTACGACGCGACGGGCGTTGTTAAGAGCCCTTTGCTCATTGAACGTCTGGAGAATACGCGCGTCTTCCTGCCGCTGGCGTGGCTCTACGAATGGCGGCGCGCATTGCAAGCGGAGATCGACTCGCGATTCTCAAAAGACACCGCAGGGGTCCTTGACGCGGCGTTGTTGGGGAACCGCTACAAACTCTCGCGCTCAACCTCGGAAAGGTTTCGCGAGGGCGGGACCTTTCACGTGCTGGTCATCAGCGGTTTGCACATCACATTTCTCGGCGGTTTGGTTTTCCTGATCGCGAGGCGGTTTACCAAGAACAGCGCACTGCAATTCCTGCTCTCAGTCGGCGTGTTATGGGCCTATTCGCTGGCGGTCGGCGCCGAGTCGTCTGTGGTGCGAGCGGCTTTGATGTTTACCGTCGTCCTGTTGGCGCCGCTCGTTTCGCGTCGCGCGTCTTCTCTCAACGCACTCGGCGGCGCTGCGTTGGTGTTACTCGCGTGGCGTCCGGCTGACCTGTTTGATCCGTCGTTTCAACTGACCTTTGTTTCAGTGCTGGCCATCGTGATATTTGCCTGGCCGCTGCTCGAAAAAATGAAGGCGGTTGGGGAATGGAGACCGACGCGCGAAACACCATACCCGCCGGCGTGCGCGCCCTGGCTGCGCAGTTTTTGCGAGAGCCTCTGCTGGAGTGAGCGCAAAGCCCGGCATGAACTGGAGCGTTTGAACTACAACTACAAACTTTTCAAAGTACCCCTGGCAGGAACGCTGGAGCGCATGCATCTTCAGGGTCTACTGCGTTACGCGTTTGGCGCAGTTGTTGTTTCCGTCAGCGTGCAAATGACGCTACTTCCTTTCCTGGTAGTTTATTTTCATCGGCTCTCATTTGCTTCATTCCTTCTTAACATCGGAGTCAGTTTGATGATGGCGGGCGTCGCCATCATCGCCGGTGTCGCGCTATTAGTCGCTCAGGTTAGTAATGCTTTCGCGGCGCCTCTAACCAGCATCGCCAATGGATTGAATTGGACGATGGTTCACAGCGTTGACCCGTTTGCCAGAGTTGGCGCGGCTTCGATTCGTTTGCCCGAATACTGCGGCTGGGCCGGGGCAGTTTATGTTTTGTATTACCTGCCGCTTGCGGTGCTGGCGATTTCGTTGTCACGCTGGATGCCACTGAGTCTTCCGCGTTCAAGAAGTAGGCGCGAACCGCCTCGAGCTTTGCGTTTCTTAGCGAATCCTTTGCGCTCTTTGCGGTGGAATAAAGGCGAAACCGCAAAGGACGCAAAGATTCTCGCAAACGTAATGGGTTCACTCGGAATGCTCGGAATCACGAAGCTTGCATTGTTGGCCCAGCTATTAGCGGCAGCCTTGATTGTCTTCCATCCCTGGAGCGCGGGCGGGCCGCAAGGGAAACTGCGCATAGATTTCCTAGACGTCGGCCAGGGTGATTCCGCACTGGTGACTTTTCCGGATAACACGACACTTCTTATTGATGGCGGTGGTCGGCCTGGTCCTTTCCAGAGGGACAGCGGCGATGTTGAAGCTGAAGGCGAGGAAGAGTTTGAGCCCGACACGCGGAGTATTGGCGAGTCAGTGGTTTCGGAATACCTCTGGTGGCGGGGCCTGGATCACATCGATTACATTCTGGCCACGCACGCTGATGCCGACCACATCGACGGACTAAATGACGTGGCTCGAAATTTCAAAGTGCGGGCGGCGCTGGTCGCGAGAACTCCCGGCCACGATCCTGAATACGCCAGATTCTCAGAGACTCTATCCAAAGAAAATATTCCTGTTCACATGGTTGGCGCTGGAGACGTGTTGCGATTCGAAAACGTGACGGCAAGCGTGTTGTGGCCGTTACCTTCGACAAACGCGCACGCTCCTTCTCGCAACAACGATTCAATTGTGCTTCGTTTCCAACTCGGTGATCGCGCGCTGTTGCTTACCGGCGACATTGAATCGGCAGGTGAAACCGGCATGCTGCAAGCGCGTGAGAATCTGCGCGCAGATGTTGTTAAAGTTGCCCATCACGGCAGCAAGACTTCCTCAACTCAACCGCTCATTGCTGCTGTCCAGTCGCGCTTCGCGGTAGTCTCCGTTGGTCAAACTTCAATCTTTGGGCATCCGAGCAAAGAAGTGGTCGAAAGATGGAAAACCAGCGGCGCCCAGGTTCTAACAACCGGGCAGAGTGGAAC
>JBGQJH010000126.1:0-7035 GCA_041498935.1 Pyrinomonadaceae bacterium
CATCTGGGTTGACAAGACTTCCGACAGGATTTTTGTGATCTACGCACGCTGCACGCATCTCGGCTGCACACCTGATTGGAAGGCGAATGAAAACAAATTCAAGTGCCCTTGTCACGGCAGCGGCTACGATAGCGAGGGAATCAACTTCGAAGGCCCGGCGCCCCGGCCTATGGACCGCGCACGCGTCGAGTTGGATGCCGAGGGACAAATCGTGGTGGACATCGGCACGCTTTACAAATGGCCGAAGGGCGAGAAGAACCAATTCAACGACGCCGGCGCTTACATTCCGCTGTAATTCCTGAATGAACCTTGACGAGGTTTCATGGACGAAAAGCCTGATCAGAAAGAGACGAAGCAGTTAACCGGCGACGAGAAAGCCAGTATGGGCCTGCTTGAAAAAGTGAAGGAGGGCAGTACTGCGCTCAAGCAACGGGCCATCGAGGAAGCCAAAACATACAAAGACGTTCAGGACACCCAACTGTGGAAGTCGATCTTTCGCGTCTCTCATGATCGCTCGGACCCGCGCAATCGCTCATTAGCCATCCTCTCAAACGTTTTCCTGCATCTTCATCCGGCAAAAATCAATCGCGACGCAGTGCGCTACCAGTACACCTGGGGCATGGGCGGCATCACGTTTTATCTTTTCATCGTGCTGACCTTCACCGGCGTGCTGCTGATGTTCTATTACCACCCGACGAAGATAGACGCGTTTCGCGACATTCTTTACCTCGAGCACGACGTACCCTTCGGCAAGTTGCTCCGAAACATGCATCGCTGGGCGGCCCACTTGATGGTGATCACTACCTGGCTGCACATGTTTCGCGTGGTGCTTACCGGATCATATAAACGTCCGCGCGAATTTAACTGGGGTGTCGGTGTTGTGTTGCTGGTGCTGACGCTCCTGCTTTCGTTTACCGGATACCTGCTGCCGGACGATCAGCTTGGTTTCTGGGCGGTGACGGTCGGCACAAACATGGCGCGCGCCACCCCGATGCTGGGTTCAGAAGGGCCTTTTGGTTTGCAGCTCGGCATGACTCAATTTAATGATGTTCGTTTTGGACTATTGGGCGGGTCGATCGTTGACTCGAATGCCTTACTGCGTTCTTACATCTGGCACTGCATCGGCATCCCGCTGGTGGCTTCGATCTTCATGGCAGTGCACTTCTGGCGCATACGCAAGGACGGCGGCATCTCCGGCCCGGCGCCCGTGATGCTTGAATCGGAAATGAAGGCGAAGAAGAAATAGCTTGTCGGAACCGGGAGCGTGAGCGACCGACCTGCCCGCCAAGAGCAACCGGCTGTCCGCTAAGAGAGTAAGAGCAAGCGGCCGCCCGCTCACGCAGGCAGTCCTGACTGATTGATACGCGATGGCGAAACCTAGATTCACCAAAGGTAAGTTAATAACTCTGGGAGTGGTCGTGCTCCTCGTGGTTCTGGCTATCTTCTTTGTTCAGGACTGGCATCAGCTATGGGTCATTTCGTCGGCGCCGGACAACATACCGATTGTGGCGATGCTCTTCCTCGTGCCCTTCTTCACCTGGTTGGGAATCAAACAGTCGAAAGCAAACGATCGGCTGATTGAACAGTTGGAACAGGACCCAAAACTTGCCAAGACACATCATCGCAAAGCAGAGCCATGGCGTCCGGGATGGGCGCGCGAGCTTCACGTCTGGCCTTATCTCGTGCGTATTGAATTTCTGGCGGCGGTGATCGTAACCGTCGTCCTTTTTGTTTGGTCGATAACGCTGAACGCGCCGCTGGAAGAACCCGCGAACCCCAATCTGACGATGAACCCGTCCAAAGCACCCTGGTACTTCCTTGGGTTGCAGGAGATGCTGGTTTACTTCGATCCCTGGATCGCGGGCGTGGTGATGCCGTCGATCATTATGATTGGCTTGATGGTTTTCCCTTACGTCGATTCCAATCCGCTCGGCAACGGCTACTACACGCTCAAGCAACGCCGCTTCGCGGTGGGAATGTTTTGCTGGGGCTTCCTGATGTGGATCCTCCTGATCGTCATTGGAACCTTCATTCGCGGACCGGGTTGGATCTGGTTCTGGCCGGGCCAGACCTGGGACCACAACGCAGTCGTGTTCGACAAAAACGTCGACCTTCATGACTGGATTGCAACCAGCCGCATAGGCAAGGCACTCCATTTGGGCTTTCTGTCTACCAATCCTTTTAAGTTTATCTTTGGATTCTTGGTGGTGAGCGGGTTTTACGTCGTGGGAACTTTGTTCTTCCACTGGTTGATGACCGTGGACTTCAAGAAGCTTTCACTGCGGCCGCTGAGCTTGTTTCCGCAGGACGCGTTTGAGCAAAAACTTTTAGCCAGAACAAGTCTCCTGCAATACCTGACATTCCAGTTCTTCGCTGTGAGTGTGTTGCTGGCGATGCCGGTGAAACTTTTACTGCGACTGGCGCTCACGATCAAATACGTTTGGGTAACCCCATGGTTCAATATTTAGCATTTGAGCACACGGACGAGTGCGGAGGAATGATTTCGAGTGGCGGACTCTACTGAAGCTAACGAGTCGTTGGTAAAGAAGGAGGCGGAGGTCCCGGCGCAGGATCCAATCGTGAGCCGTTCCACGAGCGGCATCATGCTCGTCTGCGCTCTGTTGCTTACCGCGTCTCTCGCCTGGTCTCTCTACGATGAAGCCTTCGGCCAGCGTCCCTGGAAAGGCATGCAGAAGCAGTTCGTCAGCCGCTACACGCGCTATCTGAAGAGTATCAAACCGCAATCCGGCAAGACCGAAGCGGAAGTGAAAGAGAGTCCGGAATACCAGACGCTGGACGAGGAAGCAAAAGCTGCTCATGAAAAAGTCAACCCCGAGATAGCCGAGATTAACGGTAAAGTCGATCAAATTCAGAGTGAGCTCAGCGCCGTCACCGAGCCCTTCCAGAATCAACGGGGCAAACTGACGGTCATCAATTACAACGTCGAAATCGCGGCGAACGGCGCCAAGGACAAATATCGCAAACAGGCCCAGGCGAAGCGAGCGGAGTTAGTCGAGGTGGATTTGCCCGCGGCCGATGGTTCTGGGAAAACTACAACCCAGAAGATGAATTACGACCAACTCGAAAAGCTCTTTAACGACTTGCGGGAAGGAAAAGCCAGGCTGCTGGGACAAAAAGCCGACTTGCTCAAGGAGCCCTCGGAACTGGACAAGAAGCGGGACGATTATCTAAAGCACCACATGACGGGTCTAGGACCGGGCGATATCGACAAGCTGCTCCGTAAGATGGATCAGTTTGACTATTCGATTCTTCCACACCAGATCAGCGTTAATGAGTTCAATATTGTCGACCGCTGCGAAGTTTGCCACGCCGGAATTCGCGAGCGGCTTGACCTGCGGCCGGAAGATCTGGCGCCGGGGGGCCCGGGCAAGAAACCCGACAACCTGGCCCGCGCGTTTGTGAGTCATCCTGATAGGGAACTCCTGGAAATACATAGTCCGGATAAGTTTGGTTGCGCGAGTTGCCACTGGGGCAACGGCCGCGCGACGACGAGCGAAGTTAAGGGGCACGGGCGACACAAGTTCTGGCTCTGGCCCATGTTTGAGAAGGAAAACACTGAGGCCGGCTGCCAGCAGTGTCACGCTAAGGACCGCGTGACGCTGGGAGCCGACACGCTGAACCTCGGCCGCGATCTTTTCTACCAGCGTGGCTGCGTGGGATGTCATCGCTACGAAGGATTCGATCGCGAGACGGACGCTCTCGGCAACACGCGGCAGAGTATCAGCCAGCTTGAAGATCAAATCACCGGCAACCAGAAGCAGATTAGACTTGATGAAAGCCCGCCCGATGGAACCACTGACGAGGAAGCGCAGAAGATGCTGGCGCAGGCGGAAGCTTTGAAAATAACAAACAGCATCCTGGCAGCTCGCATCGACCAGTTGAATTTGCAGTCGAAGTATTTGATGCAGGACCAGAAGAAGGTTGGGCCAAACCTCAAGGATGTGCGTTTGAAGCTCCGCAAGGAATGGATTCCCGTCTGGCTGTCTGACCCGCAAGCTTTTCGTCCCGGTACCAAGATGCCAACCTTCTGGCGCTTCGCTGCGAACCAGGACAATGGCGGACCGCACATGCGTGATGCCGACGGCGAGCAACAGCTACAGGCGATCGCCGCCTACCTCTGGCAAGACGGTTTTGAAGGCAAGCTCCCCGAGCAGCAACGCGGTGATGCGGGACACGGAAAAGAGCTTTTTGAGAGCCGCGGCTGTCTCGGGTGCCACTCAATCGGCGACGAAGACAATAAACTTGGCGGAACATTTGCCGCGAATCTTCAGAAAGTTGGCGAGAAGGCAAACTTCGATTACATCGTGCGCTGGATTCACAATCCACGCGAACGCTGGGCGCCTTACTGTCCCAAAGAAAAGCGCGACCTGACGCCGGAAGATTACGCCAAACACAACCTGCCTTACGTGTTTGACACCGAGTTGCACTCGCGCTGCCCTAACGATGGCGCTGAGTTGCAAGTCCAAAACATGACCGTGATGCCGAACTTCCGTTTATCGGAAAATGACGCGCGCGACATCGCCACCTTTCTCTTCTCGCTATCAGCGCCACCGCAGTATGACGCTGCGTCGTTCATGGATAACCCGGAGTTGAGAGATAAGGGTCAGGCTCTCATCAAACAATACGGTTGCGCGGGCTGTCACGAAATCAAAGGGTTCGAAGATGAACAGCGCATCGGCAAAGAATTGACGGTGGAAGGGGCGACGCCTATCGAGCGGCTCGACTTTGCGTTGCTTACAAAGAGAGCCGAAGAGGGAACCGATCCGCTCAAGTTGCACCCCGACGAAAAGGAGAAGCCCTGGTATAACCACAAGGGATTCTTCGAACACAAGGTTACCGAGCCGTCCATTTACGATCAGGGCAAGGAGAAAGATCCCAAAGACCGCCTGCGCATGCCCCGGCCATATCTCACGCCGGAGTGGCGCGATGCGTTGACTACTTTTCTTCTTGGCAGCGTTGGCTCTGAAGGCTCAAACGTGCCGCAGTCGCTTTTCTACAATCCGCTGGATCAGCGCCGGCAGGATATTCAGAATGGCTGGTGGATAATCAAGAAGTATAACTGCATGGGTTGTCACCAGGTTCAGGTGGGCCAGCGCTCCGTCGTAATGGATCTGCCGTTTTATCAAACGCCCGAAGGCAAGGATCTATTGCCGCCGCGGCTGACCAGCGAAGGCGCGCGCGTGGATCCGAGCTGGCTGCTCCGGTTTCTGCACGATCCATCGCTAAGCGGTGAGAAGACTCCGGCTGAACAGGCAGCAATAACTAACGCCGAGCAGGCGGCGAAGGGGCCGAGCGGTCCAGCGTCGAGCGCGACGGCAGCAAATGCGGGCAAGATGCCCGCGGTTCCCGTTGGCGCTTCGCCCACGGGCGGTAAGTTGAAACCTCAGCCCGGCCTGGATCGAAATGGTGTGCGGCCTTATCTGAAGTTTCGCATGCCGACGTTTACCTTCTCGCCCAACGAATTGCAGACCCTGGTGCGTTTCTTCATGGCCGTGTCCGGTCAGCAGGAGCCTTATATTAAGGAGCCGCTCCAGCCGTTGAGTGAACAGGAGAAGTTAGTAGCGCGGCAGATGTTCACGTCCGGTACGCCCTGTCTGAAGTGTCACATCACGGGTGAGCCGACTCACGATGCGAAGGCAATCGCGCCAAACTTCCTGCTGGCGAGTGAACGCCTGAAGCCCGAGTGGACCTTCCGCTGGCTTTTGGATCCGTCGCAGATCAGCCCGGGCACGGCGATGCCTACTGGACTCTTCCGCAAGGAAGGCGAGCGCTGGGTCATCAATCTGCCAAATCCGCCGGCGAGCGCGAATGAATATCACGACGACCACGCCAGGTTGCTGGTCCGTTACATGATGTTGCTGACGCCTGATGAGCAGAGACGGCTGCTGGCAACGGCGCCGGTTGCGCCGCCGACTGCGGCGCCGCCCGCGCAGAAGGCGCAGCGCAAAGTGAAGAACAGGGGCGGGGAGACTACCTCGAACAGGATGCGGCGCGCGAAGCGGCCGACTGTGGCCGCGGTCCGAAACGTGCGAACCAACACGCGCCCCGCAGGCATGTAACTGGCCGGGAACGAGTGTGACGGGTCTACTTCCCGTGCAGTCCCGTGCTAAAGTTATGCGAAAGTTATTCTAATTTGGAGGAACTGATTATGTTTATGAAGCAGACCAAAGTCTGGCTGATTTTGACGATTGCTCTCTCGCTTCTGGCACTCGCGTCAGCTTGCAGCAAATCCGAGCCGGGTAATAATGACGCTGGACCGACAGCAACCGGCGCAAAGTATACGGGTGACGTCGGCAGTGTCACGGGAGCTATTGCCTACAATGGGGCCGCTCCGGCGCCGAAAAAAATTGACACTTCCGCAGATCCAGTTTGTGGACAAAAGAATCCAAACCTCTCCACTGAAGACACTGTGGTCACCAACGGCAAACTGGCCAACGTGTTTGTCTACATCAAGGACGGAACGACGTCCGCTGGGAAAAAGATTAGCGACTTTGCGTGGGACGCTCCTTCGACTGCAGCCGTACTGGACCAGAATGGCTGCCACTACCGTCCGCACGTGCTCGGCTTGATGACGGGACAAAAACTTAGCATCACCAACAGCGACCCAACGCAGCACAATATCCACCCGACGCCAAAGAACAATCCGGAATGGAACCAGACGCAGCCCAACGGCGCGCCTCCGATCGAAAAGACCTTTGCGCGCGCCGAGGTCTTGATCCCGGTGAAATGTAATCAGCATCCGTGGATGAAGTCGTACATCGGCGTCTTGAAGCACCCATTCTTCGCAGTCAGCGCCGAAGACGGCAGTTTCACGATCAAGGGTGTACCAGCGGGTACTTACACGGTAGCCGCATGGCATGAAGGTGGGGCCGCGGGAACCGAGAAGACCATGCAGGTAACCGTTGCAGCGAACGGAAGCGCGAAGGCCGATTTTGCTTTTGGCGAGGCTGCCGCAGCTACTGGCAGGCCGAGTCTTGAGATGATGCCGGCGCTTGACGTTCCCATGATGGGGCG
>JBGQJH010000127.1:0-7007 GCA_041498935.1 Pyrinomonadaceae bacterium
ATTTTTTCCGGGAACACCGGAATCGATCCTTACACGACCGCGGTTTCAGACGTCTATCAGGATCTTTTTGGCGAGGGAAATTTCACCGGCAAAGGTCTCTACGACGTGGAAGCCTTCCGGGCGGTGCTGGCCGATCGCGTTCCCGAAAACTCGCTGCTCAGTCACGATCTATTCGAATCGCTATTTGCGCGCGCCGCGCTGGCTACCGATATCGAGTTGTTGGATGACTACCCGGCATCCTACGACGCCTACGCGAAACGACAACATCGTTGGACGCGTGGCGACTGGCAAATTCTGCGTTGGCTCTTTCCAACCGTCCCCGATGCGAACGGACGCAAGACTCGAAACACGCTGCCGTTAATTTCGCGCTGGAAGATTCTTGATAACCTAAGGCGCAGCCTGGTGGCTCCCTCAATGTTCTTGTGGTTGCTGGCGGCCTGGACTATTTTCCCGGGCTCACCACTTCTCTGGAGTTTGTTTGTCGTTATCATAATCGCGTTCCCGGTCTATCTCCACGTGACAACGAGCCTCCTGATCCATCCGCGTGGGATTCCCTGGACCAGCCATTTCTGGAGTGTCTGGGGCGACGTTAGAACAAACACTGCGCAGGTGGCGTTGTCGATCGTGTTTCTGCCGCATCAGGCTTACCTGATGAGCGACGCTATCCTCCGCACGATCTACAGAAAACTAATTTCGCAAAAGAGGTTGCTTGAGTGGGTCACGGCCGCTGACGTGGATAAAAATGCGCGCCGCGATCTCGCTGCTTTCATCTGGTTCATGTTGCCGGCCGAGTTGCTGGCGGGCGTAGCCGCGGGGGTTACTCTAATATCGCGGCCGGCGGCGTCCGCAGTGATGGGCGCGTTTGTAGCGGCGTGGGTTGTTTCACCTTTCGTCGCTTACTGGATCAGCATCTTGCGCCCGCCGGAACGCAAGCTCCTGAGCGCGGGCGATGTCGAGCTTGCTCGTCTGGTCTCTCGCCACACGTGGCGTTTCTTTGAGGCCTTCGTGGGCACCGAGGACAACTGGCTGCCTCCGGATAATTTTCAGGAGGACCCGGCTCCCATTCTTGCCCATCGAACTTCGCCGACAAATATCGGCTTGCTCTTCCTCGCCACCGCCGCGGCACATGATCTGGGCTATCTAGCATCGCTGGAATTTCTCGAACGCCTGGAGTTGACCTTTGCGACTCTCCGGAAACTGGGAAAGCTTCATGGTCATTTTTTCAACTGGTACGACACTAAAAATCTCGCGCCGCTTCAGCCTCAGTACATATCCACTGTGGACAGCGGGAATTTGGCCGGCCATGCCATCGCGCTGAAACAAGCGTGTATCGAGTTGCCCGACGCGAAGCTGTTTGACGAGCGAATCAGCAAAGGGCTCGCGGACACAATTAATGCCATTTCTGTCGAGGCCGGGAGACTCGGCAGCGTTCGACAGCGCACGGAAGTTGTGACTGTCAGTCAGTTGCGCAACGAGATCGAAGCTTGTCAGAGGCTGGTCGCCGTCGCGACCAGGGATGGCTTGCCGTCGTGGTTCCTGCTGTTTGAATCGCTGCGGCAAAGGACCTCGGAAATTGAAGACATCATTAACGCGCTGGCGCACGAGCACGGCGAAGTCAACTTCAGAGAACTGCGTTGGTGGCTGGGCGCCCTACAGCATCAGGTGAGTTCCTGCCGGCGCGATGCAGATACGCTCGTACCCTGGGGCCGTTTGCTCTCGCAGCTCCAGGCAGATGCGGCTGCGGACGGATTAGACGAATTAGACGGGGAAGACCAATGGCAGCAGCTTCTGAGTCTTCTTAATGCCGTGCCGACCTTAGCTGAAGTGCCGCAGTTCTGCGATAGCGCGTTGGTCCAGGTTGCGACCTTGCAAACCGGGTTGCCTGAGCAATCGAGTGAAACGTTTGTCAAACTGTCTGCGGCGCTCGAGCAAGGGGCTGGCGCCGCGGAAGATCTCTTGTCGCGGCTTAGCCGGCTGGCCCACGCTGCCGAGCAGATCATGGAGGAGACTGACTTTGAGTTTCTGCTCGATCCGGAGCGGAAGGTATTTACCATTGGCTACAACGTCTCGTCCCAGCGGGCTGACAACTCTTACTACGATCTGCTGGCTTCAGAAGCGCGCCTGGCAAGTTTTGTGGCAATCGCGAAAGGTGATCTGCCGCAGGAGCACTGGTTCCGCTTGGGTCGGCAACTGACCTCGGTCGATGGCGGCCGCGCGCTCATTTCCTGGACGGGAACCATGTTTGAGTATTTGATGCCGCTGCTGGTGATGCGCAATTACGCCGGCACCCTGCTCGATGAAAGCTATCGCACGATCGTCAAGCGGCAGATCGAATATGGCAGGGAACGCGGCGTCTCCTGGGGAGTCTCCGAATCTGGTTATAACGTTCGCGACATTCATTTGAATTATCAATACGGACCGTTTGGCGTTCCCGGTCTGGGATTGAAACGCGGACTGATTGAGGATCTGGTGGTGGCTCCTTACGCCACGATGCTGGCGGCGGAGATTGATCCCCCGGCGGCGATGGACAACCTGCGACGCCTCGAGAAAGAAGGAGCGCTTGGCGCCTATGGCTTTTACGAGGCAATTGATTACACAGCAGAACGCCTGCCACAGGATCAGCAGCATGTGTTGATTCGCGCTTTCATGGCCCACCATCAGGGCATGAGTCTGGTCGCCCTCGGTAACGTGCTACACGACGATCGCATGGAGAACCGCTTCCATGCCGACCCGCTGGTGCAGGCAACCGAGTTGCTGTTGCAGGAGCGCATTCCAGTGGGAGTGCCGGCGGCGCATCCTCGCGCTGAAGAGGTTTTGACAGGGCGCGTAGCACAGACGCCGCAGGGAATGATCACGCGCGTTTACCACAACGTCGATACAGACTCGCCGCGCACACAGTTGCTGTCGAATGGGACTTACAACGTCATGATCACGGCCGCGGGCGGTGGTTATTCCAACTGCGGCGTGAATGCGGTCACGCGCTGGCGCGAAGACGTTACGCGAGACAACTGGGGCACCTTCATTTATCTGCGCGATGTGCGGAGCGGCGCGGTCTGGTCGGCAGGTCATCAACCCGTGCTTAAACGGCCGCAATCGTATGAGGTAGCATTTTCCGAGGACAACGCCGACTTCTGGCGCAACGATGCCGGCATCATGACGCACATGGAGATCGTGGTATCGGCCGAGGACAACGCAGAGGTACGCCGCATCTCGTTAACGAATAATTCGGTGCGCACTCGCGAGATCGAGCTGACGAGTTATGCGGAAGTGGTTCTCAATACGCCACAAGCCGACGCCGCCCATCCGGCTTTTAGTAACCTGTTCATCGAAACGGAATTCTTCGCGTCCGAAAACGCTATCCTGGCCCATCGCCGCCAACGGTCGAGCGAGGACGAACCCATTTGGGGCATTCACGTCGTGGTTGTCGAAGGTGATTTGGTTGGCGCGGTGCAATACGAAACCGATCGCGGACGATTTCTGGGCCGGGGCCACACGCCCGCCGATCCAATTGCTGTAATGGAAGACCGGCCGCTGTCGAATACGACCGGCGCGGTGCTCGATCCGGTGTTTAGTTTGCGCCGGCGCGTCAGGATCCAGCCCAACCAAACTGTGCGCTGCTCGTTCAGCACCATCGTGGCGCGTTCTCGCGAGCAGGCAGTGATGCTGGCGGATAAGTATCACGACCCGAATACTTTTGAACGCGAACTGCGACTGGCGTGGACCAAAGCGCAGGTTGAGATGACGCACCTGAACATTGACGCCGAAGAGGCACACCTCTTTCAGCGTCTGGCCTCACGCATTATTTATTCGGATCCTTCGCTGCGCCCGCGGCCGCACGTGCTTGCGCTCAACACCAAAGCGCAATCGAGCCTCTGGGCCTACGGAATCAGCGGCGACTTGCCAATCCTGGTGGTACGAATCAACACGGCTGCCGATCTCCCTATCGTGCGCAAGATTGTGCGCGGTCATGAGTATTTGCATTACAAGGGGTTGAAGATCGATCTGGTAATTCTCAACGATAACCCGACCACCTATCTGCAATCGTTGCAAAGGGAACTTGAGACGATGATCCGCACCAGCGGTCTGGGAAGTTTGCAGGACAAACCCGGCGGAGCATTTATGCGGCGCGCTGATCATATGCCGGAAGCAGACCGCATTTTGCTTCACTCCGTCGCCCGGGCGGTGATCGTCACCGAGCGCGGCCCGCTCGAGGAACAGCTCGAGCGTCCTGAAGTCACCGAACCATTGCCCGCCACTTTTGTTGCGCGCCTGCCTTCGCAAACTTATCCGGAGCCCACCGTCGCGCCGCCGGAGTTAACTTTCTTCAACGGGCTTGGCGGGTTTCATCAGGGTGGCCGCGAATACGTGACTCTGCTGGGCGCGGAGCAGTGGACTCCGGCGCCCTGGGCTAACATTATCGCCAACAAGAACGAGTTTGGTTTCCAGGTTACCGAAACCGGCGCCGGTTACACCTGGTCGGTGAACAGCCGCGAGAATCGTCTGACGCCATGGTCCAATGACGCCATCAGCGATCCGCCCGGCGAGATCGTTTACCTGCGCGACGAAGACACCGGCACCGTCTGGTCAGCCACCCCATTGCCGATTCGCGAAACCGAGCCTTACATAATCAGACACGGCCAGGGCTATTCCGTTTTTGAACACACCAGCCACGGCATCTCGCAAGAGTTGCTGTTGTTCGCGCCGCTTGACTCGCCCGTCAAGATTTCGCTGCTGCGCCTGCGCAATCGCAGCGACAGAAAAAGAAAACTGACGGTGACCCTCTATAACGAGCTGGTGCTCGGAGTTGCTCGCACCACTTCGGCGCCGTATGTAATAACGGAGATCGATCAGGCAAGCGCAACAATCTTTGCCTGGAATCCTTTCAACAACGAATTCGCAGGGCGGGTCGCTTTTGCGGCGACGAATGAAAGAGTTTCGAGCGCCACCTGTGATCGCAAGGAATTTATTGGTCGTAACGGCACGCTTACTCGTCCAGCGGCTCTGCGGCGAATAAATTTAGCCGGCCGCGATGGCGCCGGGCTCGATCCCTGCGCCGCGCTGCAAACGACAATTGAGCTGGCGCCGCACGAAGGACGCGAGATCATTTTTCTGCTTGGAGAAGCCGCGTCGCGGGAAGAAGCCGGGTCACTGGTCGAAAAATATATTCATCCCGGAAATGTTAACGACGCCTTTGAGGATGTCTTGACGCATTGGGACACACTGCTCGGTACGATAGAGGTCAAGACTCCCGATGCGGCTATGGACACGATGCTCAATCGCTGGCTGCTTTACCAGACCCTGGCGTGTCGCATCTGGGCGCGTTCGGCTTTCTATCAGTCGGGTGGGGCATTTGGTTTTCGCGATCAGTTGCAGGATGTGATGGCGCTCGTCTACAGCAGTCCGGCCATCGCGCGCGAACAGATACTCCTTGCCGGCGGCCACCAGTTCAAAGAGGGTGACGTACAACATTGGTGGCACCCGCCCACGGGCCGCGGCGTCCGCACACGCTTCTCCGACGATCTCCTGTGGCTCCCGTTTGTCACTACTTTCTATGCAGCCGTTACCGGCGATCTTTCGGTGCTTGACGAAGTGATACCGTTTCTCGAACAGCCGCTGCTGAAACCTGAGGAGCACGAAGGATACATGCAGCCGGCAGTCTCTTCGGAGTCGGCCTCAATTTATGAACACTGCATCCGCGCGCTCGATCGCAGTTTGGGAGTTGGCGCGCACGGTCTGCCTTTGATGGGCTCAGGCGACTGGAACGACGGCATGAATCGCGTGGGCCATCTGGGCAAAGGCGAGAGCGTCTGGGTCGGTTGGTTTCTTTATAAGACGCTGGAAGCATTTGCGCCACTCTGCGACGGCCGAAACGACGAGACGCACGGCGATCGTTATCGCGAGCATTTGGCGAAACTGAAGCAGGCGTTGGCGGAAAGCGGCTGGGACGGCGACTGGTATCGCCGCGCTTACTTTGACGACGGCACGCCGCTCGGCTCGGTGCAGAATGATGAGTGTCGCATCGACTCGATCGTGCAGTCGTGGTCGGTTATCTCCGGCGCCGCCGAAAGCTACCGGCAGCAGCGCGCAATGGCCGCGGTTGAAGAATACTTAATACGACGTGGTGACGGTCTGGTGATTCTCTTCACGCCGCCATTCGACAAAGGGAAGTTGGACGTTGGCTACATCAAGGGCTACGTGCCGGGCGTGCGCGAGAATGGCGGACAGTATACTCACGCGGCGCTGTGGACCTTGATTGCGTTTGCCATTCTCGGCGACGGTGAGCGGGCCGGCGAACTCTTCTCGCTTCTGAATCCGGTCAACCACTCCTCAACGCGCGCCGGACTGCATAAATATAAAGTGGAACCGTACGTAGCAGTGGGCGACGTGTATGCTGTTCCGCCTCACACGGGTCGTGGCGGTTGGACCTGGTACACAGGTTCCGCCGGTTGGATGTATCGCGCCGGACTCGAGTCGATTCTGGGTTTCAAGTTGCAGGGAGAACGTTTGCAGATCGATCCGTGCGTGCCGCGTTGGTGGCGCGACTTTGAGATCACCTACCGTCGTGGCCACACCACCTATCGCATTAAAGTTGAAAACCCGCTCGGGGTCAGCCGCGGCGTTGCCACCGTCGAGCTGGATGGCGCTCTGCAACGCGACGACGAAGTTCCCTTAACTGACGACGGGCAAACTCACGCCGTCCGCGTTGTGCTGGGTGAGAAACCAAAAAGCGATTCCGACGCAGAAGAAGCCGAAACTGCACACGAGCAACAAGCGCGCAGCAGTTGACTTCACATTCTGAAGCGTGACGACTTCTACCTGGGACCGCGGGCATCCTGCCCTCATCTTCACGCTGGAGGCGTGACAGATAGTAGCCGGTGGTCGGAGTGTAACGAAGACCACCGGAGAGCGGCCAAAATAATGTTCGGCACCCGAAAAGGGTGCGAGAAGAATGTTCTAGCGCCCCTCCAGGGTGCGGACAAACAACCGATTACTTACCGGAGGTCTAC